>JBLIDR010000105.1:0-6650 GCA_047632655.1 Francisellaceae bacterium
ATATTACTTACTTATTTTTAACAATAATTTTAATTATCTCTGGTTGCTCCGATATGAATGAAGGGCATCAAGGTGAAGTTATTGAAAGATATATTAAAATCCAAAATCGCTCTTGCGTGGTAGTGTCAGAAAATTTTGATACTACTTGGCGCTACGGACTTCCTGAAATAAAAGTGACAGGTCCAGAGAGTGTCGTTAAAAATGTAATCACAGAGCATTCAAATCATTGCTTATACATATCTATGAAAGCTGATAGTGGTGATTATAATCATCGCATACCATTAAATATCAAATCATCCAATTTAAGTTATTTTTCTGCCACTGGATTTTCAAAATTTGATATTAAGTTAATGGATGAAAAGAAAATTGCTATAGAGTTATCTGGTAATGCCCAAGGTAGCATTGGGGGTATTGTTGATCAGGTATATATATATACGCATAATGAATCTGATATTAATGCTAAAAACTTAGAGGCAAAAATTGTTAAAATTTATAGTACGGGTGATACAAAAATAAGTGTTAATCCAATTGAAATAATGGATATTAAGGCAACAGGTAGTTCAGAAATATATTACCTTGGTGATCCAAAAATAAATAAAAATATCTCAAAAAATATAAAGTTAAAAAAATTATAATCTTCAGATAAATAATTTTTTTAGTTTTTTTGTAAGTTTCAATTCAATTTCTGATAGCTGGTTTTCTATGGCCAAATTTTCTATTTCATTATACCTTAAGCAGGGCTGTTTGTTTAAGAATTGAAATAAATTAGGTATATGGTCTGGTGTAATACCACTTAATTGTAAGTCCTCTATTTTTCCTTGTTTGATTTCTAAATTTATTTTGCAGTCAGTATTGTTTACCCTTGATGCAATCTCATATGTAAAAGGTAGAGACTTAGCATATACCCATTCCCATTGTTGTAATTCTAGCGCGTGGTCTAATATAGATATATTTTTTTCAATATGACCTTGGGTAAAGTAATAAGTATTTTGATTAGCGTTATAGTAACTTTCAGAAAACACTTGTTTGATGGATTTGATAATACTTTCAATGCTTATTGTTTGATCGATAGCATTTATTGAAGTAACTCTTGAGCGAACAGAGGGTACGCCTTTAGCCTCTATGTTTTTATCTTGCTTATGATGTAAATATCTTTTTAGTAGCTCAAGATCAGATTTTATCAATAATGTACCATGGTGAAAGGAGGTGTGTTTTGTCTCACGATATGCGCTACCAGATAATTTAAAACTCTGTCCCTGTATCTGTGTAACAATATCATTTCTATCGTTAATAGAGGTATCAATACCTAGTTTTTTTAGAGCTGAAATGATAATGTTTAAATGAGATTTCTTATCATATAAATTATTTGGCATTAAAAAAGTGAAATTTATATTTCCTTGATCATGAAAAACTGTACCACCACCACTTTGTCGCCTAACGATTGTTATTTTGTCTTTTAGGGCTGAAGTTAAATCACATTCAAGCCATGGATTTTGGGCGCGGCCAATCACTAATGATGGCTTATTTTGCCATAACATTAATATTGGTTTATCTTTTAGCCAATTTTTAAATACCCAGTTTTCTATCGCAAGGTTAACAAATGGATCATTTATATTTGAGCCAATCAGAGTTGGGTTACTAAGGTTATTAATATATTTGTTGGTCATTTTGAATTGCGCTAGTTTGATATTTGGTTAACTCTCCGCAGAGATTTTCTTGCATTTGCAGGCGGATATTTTTTACATCTAAGCCCGCTCCAAAAAGATAATAAAGTTTGGTTAATGCCGCTTCATCTGTCATATCATATCCTGATACAATACCCCTGTCTAACATTTCACATCCCGTTGCATAGGCTTGCATGTTGACAGTTCCTGTTGCACAAGATGAGCAATTAACAATAACAATTCCTCTGGCGCAAGCATCGCTCAAAGCTTTTAGGAATTTTGGTTCTGTTGGTGCATTCCCTGCACCATAGGTTCTTAGTATTATGCCATTGAGTGGTAGATGTAATATTTGTTCCAGAAATGAATGCTTTATACCTGGAAAAATACTTATCATAGCAACCTCGGGTGTGCTAAGTTTCTTGATGGAGAGTGTTTTATTGTAATTAGGCTTAAGAAGTAAATTCATATTGACTTGTATGTCAATTTTAACTTGAGCTAGAGGTTGAAAATCCGGAGAATCAAAAGCGTTCATAGAATCCGAGTTGATTTTTTTAACTCTATTACCTCTAAAAAGTTTTTTATTAAAATACACAGAAACTTCGTGAATAAAATGACATTTTGAAGCTATTAGTAAGCTATCAATAATATGATCAAAACCATCCGATCTAATTTGTGATATTGGTATTTGAGATCCCGTGACAATGACTGGCTTGGCTAGATTTTGTAGCATAAATGATAAGGCCGAAGCCGTGTAAGCCAAAGTGTCAGTGCCATGGAGAATTATAAAGCCATCATATTTGTCATAGTTGTTAGAGATATCATTTGTAATTAATTCCCAGTGATGAGGTGCTAGGTTAGAAGAGTCAATTAAATTCTCATGCTCTAAAATATCAAACTCTGGAATATCTGAGTGAGAAAATATTTGCATATTTTTAATTTTGTTAGTCAGATAATTAGGGCTTGGAATATAATCACCTCTCTTGGATTTGATCATTCCAATGGTTCCGCCAGTATAAATAATTAGAATTTTTTTAGCATTTTTCATATCAACCCATTTAAAAATAAAATTATCACTATAACATTAATATATTATATGTAATTTGTTTCCTATAGCCTAAAGTTTTATATTGCATTAGCCTTAAAGATATAGGTACTTTTTATTTATATTATATATACTAATTTTGAGAATTAATTTTTTATTATAATAAGGAAAGAAAATGTCGCAAAAAATAATTCCTAATTACACTAAAGTTAGAGCTAGTAATGGAGATATTGATCATATTAATATTCCTTTAAAAGGTAGAGAGTTGCTTAATGTTCCATTGTTAAATAAAGGAATGGCATTTAGTAAAGAAGAAAGAGATAAATTTGAGCTCACTGGCCTTTTACCAAGCTCAATTGAAACACTTGATGAACAAGTTAAAAGACATTACCGACAATTTCAAACAAAAGATACAAGCTTGGGAAAACATGTTTTTTTGATGCAACTGCACGATTATAATGTCACAGCATTTTATCGATTGGTTCAAGATCATATGGAAGAGATGTTACCAATTGTCTATACCCCAACTGTTGGAGAATCTGTTCAGAATTTTAGTATGTTAATTAGGCGTCCAAGAGGGATTTATCTTAATTATGAAGATAAAGATCATATCGATGAAATTATTGGCCAGCATGTTAGTGACGAGATAGATTTTATTATTGTTACGGATGGTGAGGCCGTTCTTGGTATTGGAGACCAAGGTGTTGGCGGGATGGATATTAGTGTTGGCAAGCTAATGGTTTATATTCTTTTTTCTGGAATTGACCCTTCACGAGTATTACCTGTTTTTTTAGATGTAGGAACTGACAACGAAGAGTTATTAAATGATCCAGTTTATATTGGCCGCAGAGAAAAACGAATTCGCGGTAAAGAGTATGATGATTTTATCGATATTTTTGTAACATCAATTCAAAATAATTTTCCTAATGTTTATTTGCACTGGGAAGATTTTGGTCGTGATACAGCTAGAATGAATCTTGAAAGGTACCAAGATGTAATGTGCACATTTAATGACGATATGCAGGGTACTGGTATCGTAACTACCGCTAATATCCTTTCTGCAATTGAAGGCCAGGGTCTGTCTATGGCTGATCAGCGCATTGTGATGCATGGTGCTGGTACTGCAAGTTGTGGGATTGCTGATCAAATATGTGATACGCTCATTGCGGCTGGATTAAGTAAAGAAGAAGCTCACAAACGGTTTTGGATTATAAACAGTAAAGGTCTCTTAACCAAGCATCAAGATAATATTCAATATTTTCAAGAGCCTTATGTTCACACCAAAGAATCCGTTTCTAATTGGAATGTCTCAGACGTTAAAAGAATAACGCTTGAAGAAGTTGTTGTTAATGCCAAGCCTACAATTTTAGTGGGTTGCTCTACAGCTTATAATGCTTTTAATGAAAAGATCGTTAAAGAAATGCTTAAATATATTGAGCGTCCTATCATTATGCCATTGTCTAACCCAACCTCAAAAAGTGAAGCTCACCCTGATGATCTAATTAAATGGACAGATGGGAAAGCAATTATAGCAACGGGAAGTCCATTTAAACCGGTTCAACACAATGGCAAGCAATATGATGTTTCACAAGGCAATAATGCTTATATTTTCCCGGGTCTTGGTTTGGGTATTGTAGCGGTCAAAGCGTCGAGACTAACAGGTGGTATGATACGTGCTGCTTGTCAGGCATTGAGTGAGCTTTCTCCATTTAGACAGGATAATACTCAACCACTTTTACGACCTATTACCGGTGCAAGAGAAGTTAGTCAGATTATTGCTAAAGCGGTTATCACGCAAGCAATTAAAGATGATGTGTGCACGGTAGATATATCTGATGTAGATCAAAGGATTCGCCAAATACAGTGGGAACCAAAATATTATGATTACGAAAGTATTTAGAATTTGATAGCCCTTCTGAAGTTTTAAATGATGTAAAAAAGATAACCAACTTGCGTTAGGGGTTGCATCTACCAAGAGCTGTCAAATATCATAAGTCCAGTAATAGTATGCTTAAGTTATTTTTTTTTATTTTTTTTCTCATTACGTTTCTCTTTCAATGTTTTCTCAGGCTTCTTTTTATCAGATTTTTTTGAGTCTTGTCCTTTAGACATAAATTTTCCTTTTGCTTTGTTGTTATGAAATTAAATCACTAGTAAACAGCTTACATTTAAAGCATAACTGCTCAGCCAACATATTATACTGAATAGCTGTAAAAGATAAGTGTTATGTCCTGCTATTCATAGTTAATTTAATCTACATGTGGAAGAAATATAGCATAGACCTGAGTTTTAAAATATTTTCGCGTAATTTATTCTACTTATGTTACGGACTTTTTATAAAAACTTTAGACTTTAGATTGATAAATGATAATATTCTATCACACTTAAGGCTGGCCTAATTGGAAAAATATTAAGGCTAATGAAATCTCATTAATACTCAATCTAAAATTAATTTTTGCATACACTAAAGTTGACTCAGGCCCAGTTATGCTAGAAGATATTATATAATATTGATACTTATTCGAATAGTGAAATTATGATAAACACGCGAAAAATACCTAATGGATTCTTAAATTATAAGACCATGACATTAAACAAAAAACGCCTAGATTTTTTAAGTTCCCGGCATAATACAAAAGTTGGAACATGGGGTGAAATAAATTTAATCGAAGGATCAGCTAACTTTGAACTTTTAGATGATGAGAATAAAGCACGAATTTCAGAGAGTGTTGAAACAAATATCCCTTTTGTAGTGCCACCTGCTGTATGGCATCGCCTAATAACCAGCACCGAAGATGTCCAAGGATATATTAATTTTTACTGTCATCCTATCTATTTTTTTCAGAAAAAATATCAGTTAACTAAACCTCACTCTGATGTGGTTAGATTAGATGAATTATATTTAAAAACTTTATTTAATCATAAAAAGGTTTTAGATGTTTATGACATGGGTTGCGGACGTGGTCGTAATAGCCTCTATCTTTCTCAACTAGGCTACCAAATATCTTGTGCAGATATAAATGAAGACAGAATTGAAATTTTAAAAAATATTATTGAAAAAGAAAATATAAATAATATTAAACCTGAATGCATTAATTTAGAAAAACTTACCATCAACAAAAACTATGATGTGATTTTGCTTAATGTTGTTTTACAATTCCTAAACAAAGATAAAGTTTTGGGCATTATAAATTCAGCTCAAGAACATACAAATATAGGCGGATTACACTCTATAGTCTGCCCTGTTGAAACGGACGGTGTAACATGGCCAAAGCATTTTTCATTCACACTGAAACCTAATCAACTACAAGAATTTTACCTTGATAAATCTTGGGCAATTATAGAATATAACGAAGATTTTGGGAATTTACATGTCTTAGATGAAAAGGGGTTACCGATTAGAGGTAAGTTTGCATCAATGGTAGCTAGAAAAATTTTTTGACCTCTAATAAGTTACTGTTACTTCTCCCGAGGAAAAATATTTTGTTGATCCATCTTCCAATTCAATCTTCAAATGTCCTTCTTGATTTATACCCTTAGCATTTCCTTTGTATATAAATTTTCCTGCTGTTAAGGTAATGTCCGTACCATTCAAATAACTGTTAGACTGGTATTCGTTGATAAATGCTGGCAAGCCCTCTCTTTTAAAAGTATTTAATGCTTGAGATAACTCTTTTATCAGAACTTTAATGACTTCATTGCGATTTATATTTTCTCCTTTAATCAAAGCTAATGAAGTCCAAGCACGATTAATTTCTTTTTGAGCCAATAACATATTTACATTTATACCAATACCGATAATTATTTTAGTAGACGCATGGGGTTCTGCAGAGATCTCAACCAAAATTCCTGCTAATTTTTTGCCCTTAAATAAAATATCATTTGGCCATTTAATTTTTATGCCAGAGGTAAAACTAAAATTTTTAAGCGCTCTAAGCAAAGCA
>JBLIDR010000106.1:0-6634 GCA_047632655.1 Francisellaceae bacterium
CGATTTAATCCAAATGATAGGTAAAACTTTATTGCCAATAATAGTAACTGTAAGTTCTTTTCCTATAATCCATTCTTCTGCCATAACATCTCCGTACTTTGATGCATCTTGATAGGCAGCTTTTACCTCACCAATAGTCTTGACATAATGCACGCCAATGCTAGAACCATCTGACGTTGGCTTAATGGCAAGCGGAAATTTAAGGTCTCTAACATCTTGATCATTTTGCATAAGGTGTGAATTAGCTGTCATTAATCCAGCTTCTCTCCAAATTGATTTGCATTTTAATTTATTCATACCAGTTAATGAGCTTTGTGTATCAGAACCACTATACGGAATTCCAAGATTCTCTAAAAGATTTTGCACCTGCCCACCTTCACCATATGAACCGTGAAACATAATGACGCATCTATCTATATTTTGTTCTTTCAACTGAATTTTAAGCTCATCGCCTTCAGCATCAATACCGACGGCATTAAAACCCTGAGATAATAATGAGTTTAAGACTGCGCTTCCTGAGTTTAATGAAACTTCTCGTTCAGCAGATGATCCGCCAAATAAAACAGCAATTTTCCCCTGGTTTTCTGACACAATACATCTCCTATAGTTATATATATTTAAATTTAGAATATTATCACTAACTTATTTCCATTCTATTATAGATAAAGCCTTAAATTTACGCCAACGAAAAACACTATTTGAGTTTGGACAAAAATCACTGCTTGCAATATGTTTTCTCCAAGTTTATCCTTTGTCTCTTTATGATTGGAAGGGATGGATATGAAAACGTTAGCAGCGGTAGCCTTTGAGGCAAAACAACCGCTTGAAATTTGTCAAGTTGATTTAGATGGGCCAAAACAAGGCGAAGTTCTTATAAAGCTTGCTGCAACTGGTGTCTGTCATACAGATGCTTTCACTTTATCAGGAGATGATCCAGAAGGATTGTTTCCAAGCATATTGGGCCATGAGGGCGCAGGTGTTGTTCAAGAAGTTGGTTTTGGAGTTACTACGCTGAAAGTTGGCGATCATGTGATACCGCTTTATACGCCAGAGTGTGGTCAATGTAGCTTTTGTGTTTCAGGTAAAACCAATTTATGTCAGGCTATTAGATCATCACAAGGTCAAGGATTAATGCCAGATGGTACAAGTCGGTTTTCATACAAAAACAAACCAATCTTTCATTATATGGGGACATCAACTTTTTCAGAATATACGGTTGTGCCTGAAATTGCGGTAGCTAAAGTCAATTCAGCTGCACCGTTAGACAAAATATGTTTATTGGGCTGCGGTGTCACTACTGGGATAGGTGCTGTTTTAAATACAGCCAAGGTGCAAGCTGGGGATACTGTTGCTATTTTTGGTTTAGGAGGAATAGGTTTGTCAGCAGTTCAAGGTGCTGTTATGGCCAAAGCCGGTCGTATTATTGCTATTGATATCAATGAAGATAAATTTGAATTAGCTAAACAGTTAGGTGCTACAGATTGTATTAACCCTAAAAAATTCTCAGAACCCATTCAAAATGTCATTATTGATTTAACCAATGGTGGTGTTGATTATTCCTTTGAGTGTATTGGTAACGTTAATTTGATGCGTTCAGCTCTAGAGTGTTGTCATAAGGGATGGGGAGAATCAATTATAGTTGGAGTGGCTGGGTCAGGGCAGGAAATTTCGACAAGACCTTTTCAGCTAGTTACTGGGAGAGTCTGGCGTGGATCTGCCTTTGGTGGCGTTAAAGGTCGCTCTGAGCTTCCATCTTATGTTGATAGATATTTGGCTGGTGAGATTAAAATTGATGAAATGGTTACCCAAACAATGCCATTGTCAGATATTAATAAGGCTTTTGATTTGATGCATCAAGGGAAAGTCATTCGTAGTGTTATTATTTATTAAAAAGTATGATTATTTTAAACATTAAATCTAAAGTGAATTACATCACCATCTTTAATAATGTACTCTTTACCTTCAAGCCTCCATTTGCCAGCATCTTTGGCGCCAGCTTCACCATTGTTTTTAATAAAATCTTCATACCCAATGATTTCAGCGCGAATAAAGCCTTTTTCAAAATCAGTATGAATTTTCCCTGCGCCTTGAGGTGCGGTAAAACCTTTATTTATCGTCCAAGCACGAACTTCTTTTACGCCAGCAGTGAAGTAAGTCTGCAAGTTTAATAATTCATATCCAGATCGTATTACACGATTTAAACCAGGCTCAAGTAATCCTAGTTCTTCAAGGAAATCTTGTTTATCTTCATCATCTAGTTCTGAAATTTCAGCTTCAATGTTAGCACATACTGAAACTGAAGTGGCATTATCATTTTTAGCAAACTCTTGAACTAGATCTAACAAGGGGTTGTTTTCGAAACCATCTTCACTAACATTCGCAATATAAACAGTTGGCTTGTTGGTTAGCAAAAGTAAAGATTTCAGCCATAATGATTCATCATCTGATGTTTCATATGATCTAGCTGGTTTTTCATTTTCTAAGTGGGCAAGTATTTCTTCAAAAAATATCTTTTGGTCTTTAGATTCTTTGTCGCCACTCTTGGCTTGCTTAGTCATGCGTAGGATGGCTTTTTCGACTGCTTCTATATCAGATAATAATAACTCAGTGTTAATGGTTTCAATATCATCTAGTGGGTTAACCTTGCCAGATACATGGACTATATCGTCATTTTCAAAACATCTTACAACATGAGCGATGGCATCTGTTTGACGAATAGTCGCCAAAAATTTATTTCCTAAACCCTCACCCTTTGATGCTCCTTCGACAAGACCTGCAATATCAACAAACTCCATCGTGGTTGATATAACTTTTTGTGGTTTGACTATATTCTTTAGTGCCTCTAGGCGTATGTCTGGAACAGATACAATGCCTATATTCGGCTCGATGGTACAAAATGGATAATTTTCAGCTTGAATACCAGCGTTGGTTAACGCATTAAATAATGTTGATTTTCCAACATTAGGTAATCCCACAATTCCACATTTAAAACCCATTTCACTCTCCAATTATTCTCTATGTAATTTATTCATAACTTGTGGGAATTTCCCTAAGATTATATCTTCTGAAAAATCTAAAGCCTTTAATAATGCATGTTCAATTTCGATTGATTGATCCTTTTGAGGACTATTCAATACATAATTTACTACTTCTGATTGATGATTTGGTCGATCAACTCCAATTCTTAGTCGGTGAAAATCCTTTCCAATTTGAGATTGGATATTCCTTAATCCGTTATGCCCACCGTGCCCACCGGAAAATTTCAATCTAATAGATCCGCAAGGCAGATCTATTTCATCATGACAAATTAATATTTCATTTGGTTTTATTTTATAAAAAGTACATATTTGATGTACAGATAAACCACTTATATTCATATAAGTGGTAGGGCGCAAAAGAAAACAATTCATTGTTGGGGTATTTATCCTTGCGGTATATCCACTAAACTTTGTTTCAGATTTCAGGTTAACAGAGTATTTTTCGGCAAGCAGAGTTGTAAACCAAACACCAGCATTATGTCTGGTGTTGGCATATTTTTCCCCAGGATTTCCTAGGCCAACGATAAGTTTAATTGCAGACATTTATTCGCCATATTGTTATTTTATTCTTCAGTTTCGATACTAATATCATGTTTAAGTCTATATAAATAACATATAAATCTACCTATGATAATACCCAAACAAGCGCCAGATATAAAAAGAACTAGTAGGTCAAACCACAATTGATTAAACATATCTTGATTAATTGCAGTCTGATAGCCAATATAATAGTTAGAGATAAAGATAATAATAAGCAAATACATTAATCTCCAAGAACCTTCTGAGTAGAACATCTTGGATGAGCGCTTAACTTTTAACTTTAAGGTTTTAATCCAGAACCAGCCGTAAGCAGCACCAATTAATATAGAAATACACCATAGTCCTATATTAAAAATATCTAATTGGAATGATGAAAAGAAAGATGAAACACCTAGGTAGCTAAATATTATCAAAATAATAACTTGTTTACCTAAAGTAATTGTTCCAGGTTTGGAGGCTTTGTAGCCTACGAAAATGATGTAGGCTAATATAGCGTATACCCACAAAGGAGTATTAACAATTAATTGGTATATAAAGTCCACGGTATATTATAGGGTTAATATTATAATCTGATAAAATCAGCGTGAAGGATTTTTGGTTTAAAAGGATGCCTTTGTATAGCAGCGATTTTAACTTTTTCAGTTTCTTTACCAACCTGAACTGTAATTTCAGAATCGAAAAAACCTTCAGCTTCAGTGGCGTGGAAGAAAGGGTCGTGATCAAGTGTAATGTTCACGGCGTCTTTGTCTTTGCCATAAATAATTGCTGGTATTTTATTTGTGTGACGAAGACGGCGGCTCGCACCAGTACCTTTTTCATCACGTTTAGTTGACTTAAGCTTAAAAGTAGTCATAATTTTCCCTTTTTGGTTTTTTTAGCCTTTACTGTATCTATGCGACCCTAGCTACGGTAAAGTCTTGAAATCTTATCAAATAATTACAATTTTGTTAAGCGTTTAGATCTGAAAACATTAAACTAATTGATTCTTCATTGTTTATTCTACGAATTGCTTCAGATAGCATGCTTGAAAGTGAGAGCATTTTAATTTTGGTGCATTTTTTAGCTGTTTCATTAAGCGGTATAGAGTTAGTGACAACTAGCTCCTCAAGGCTACTATTTTGAATGTTTTCAAGTGCTTTACCTGAAAGAATGGGATGTACGCAATATGCAGATACTGAGCTTGCGCCATGCTCAATCAATGCATCGGCAGCTTTGCATAAAGTTCCAGCAGTATCTACCATGTCATCGATAATGAGGCAATGTCGACCATCGATATCTCCAATAATATTCATAACTTCAGATTGATTCGCATTTGGTCTTCTTTTATCGATGATAGCTAAGTCAGCTTTAAGGCCTTTTGCCATAGCTCTAGCTCTAACGACCCCGCCAATATCTGGTGAAACAACAACCGGATTGTCGATATTTTTGGTTTTAATATAATCTAATAAAATAGGGGTGCCATATACATTATCTAGGGGTATGTTGAAAAAACCCTGAATTTGTTCTGCATGTATATCAACTGTTAAAAGCCTATCTACACCAACCCCTGTAAGCATGTCCGCAACAACACGCGCTGAAATTGGCACTCTAGAGGAACGTACACGTCTATCTTGTCTTGCATAACCATAATATGGAATCACAGCTGTTATTCTGCCAGCTGATGATCTCCTTAAGGCATCAATTAAGATAATCAATTCCATTAAATTATCATTTGTTGGAGGGCATGTTGATTGTAAAATAAAAATATCACCACCACGAACATTTTCATTAATTTCACAAGCTATCTCGCCATCACTGAAACTGTTGACAGTTGCGTTACCAACATTAATACCAAGTTGGCTAGCAATTTCTTGGGTTAATTCACGGTTAGCATTTCCACAGAACAGCATTAGGTCTGGCATTTAATATCCTTAGGTTATTTAATTTTTTTGAATAATTTGAAATTGATGTTAATGGCTGGGCTGGCAGGATTCGAACCTACGCATGACGGGATCAAAACCCGTTGCCTTACCGCTTGGCGACAGCCCAATAACATCATGGAACATTTCCTCTAAGGATGTGCTCTCTAATTGGCAAAAATTGTAATGTTTTAGTGACCGATGTGTCAAGAAGTTTATTGATATTTCGTTGTATTTTATCTAGCTCTGTCTTGTTATCGGATAAAATAAAGAAACAAGATCCAGTTCCTGTCATTCGAAACTTATTGTGTGGGCTCAATTTATCTAATTGATTTGAGAGTTCGGTATTTTCTTTACGTACTATATCTTCAAAAGCATTATTTGTTGTAATATAGTTATATTCGTTTGGGGTTATTGGTTTATACGTTTTTTTTAAGTCTAAATGATTAAACAGTGTTTTAGTTGAAATATGAATTTGTGGCTTGATTAGCAAAATATACTGTTCGGTAATGTTTATTTTTGAAAAAATATTACCGGTTCCTTCAGCCCAACAGGTTTGTCCGTGTAAAAAAATTGGGACGTCAGCGCCTAATTTATTAGCAATGTGAATAAGTTCCTGTTTGTTTAAATTACATTGCCAAAGTTGATTTAATGCCAACAAAGTTGTTGCCGCATTAGAGCTACCGCCTCCTAATCCTGCACCCATAGGGATGTTTTTTTTTATAGATATGTCATAACCGCTGATTTTATTAGCATGAGGTTTTATTAATTGTGCCGCTTTATAAATAAGATTGTCTTCAATGTCCGCGCATATTTTTAAATTACTGTTGATGCTCATAGTATCGGTATTATTTATGTAAAAAGTTAAAGTGTCTTTAAGATCGATGAATTGAAATATAGTTTGTAAATTATGATAGCCGTCTTCGCGCTTACCAGTGATATGTAGGAACAGATTTATTTTCGCATATGAGTTTAAAGTTAAGTTTTTAGTTGCCATGATTTAATTATGATCTTAATTTTAAGATTACCTTGTATGAGTGTTATTTTTCCAGGAAGAGGGTACTTGCCCATATATAGCTTATATTTAGAAAGGGTAATATTCCAGCCATTTTGTTGAAGGCTAGCAAGTAAACCAAATTGATTAAGCGCATATACTTT
>JBLIDR010000107.1:0-6588 GCA_047632655.1 Francisellaceae bacterium
GAAGAAAATCCGGCTTTAGTGCGCAAAGCCATCGATTTTGGCTCCAGCGGTTATATTCCTAAATCCACGCCTTTACCGGTAATTGGTGACGCAGTACGTGAAATACTCGATGGCCAGCTTTGGGTGCCAGCCGATATGGCCAAACAAGTTGAACAACTTGATAGTCAAACGGATAAGGACTTTGCAGACAAGTTAGCCCAGTTGACTCCCCATCAGTTTAAAGTATTACAAATGATGGCCGACGGTTTGCTCAATAAACAAATAGCCTACGAGTTACAAGTCAGTGAATCCACCATCAAACAACACGTTTCCGCGGTATTACATAAACTCGGTTTTAATAACCGGACTCAAGCTGGGGTGATGTTTAAACAATTGCTGGCAGGGGAGTAAAATTCTTTAGTTACTAAAAGATATTGTGCTGCCCATTAAGGAAAGACAATGCAAAATATAAAATTAAATTCTACGTTAACTTGCCCTAACTGTGCTCACATCAAAGAAGAAACAATGCCGACTAACGCTTGCCAGTGGTTCTATGAATGTGTGGCCTGCAAGTCGGTATTAAAACCCTTAAAAGGGGATTGCTGCGTTTATTGCTCCTATGGAACTGTTAAGTGTCCACCGGTTCAAGCTGGACAAAACTGCTGTAGTCATTAATATTAACCCACTCACCCCAATCACTTAGTACAGCTAAGCTCATGGGGCTGAGTTCCTTTGCCGCCTAACTGCAATTCCAATGATTTTGGG
Organism: Francisellaceae bacterium; assembly: GCA_047632655.1. Lineage (GTDB taxonomy): Bacteria > Pseudomonadota > Gammaproteobacteria > Francisellales > Francisellaceae > CAJXRW01. Next base: position 745 of record JBLIDR010000107.1, read on the forward strand.
CATAGTTACTAGGGCATGAGTAGTTTTTGAAACTCAGCAATGACTAATTCAGGCTCTTCGACGTGAATAAAATGACCGCTTTTGGTGGTAGATACAAACCTTCCTCTTGGGAATCCGTTGACCCAAGACTCAAGCATGTTGGCTCTAATTTGCATCGCTTTAAGGCTGCCTAATACTAAGTCATCGCCCATATCTTGCACACTGGCAATGGCTGTTACTTTAATGTCACCAATTTCAGCAAAGTCTGGCAAGGGGTAATCAAGCCAGAGATCTCTCAATTCATTCAGCAAACCGTCTGACCTGGGGCGCACTTCTGCTATGCGATTTCCTAAATTTTTGAGCAGTGTGATTTCCTTTTCAACAGCATTGGGATCAATCTTTGCTATTATTTCACTTTCCCACTTTGTACCTGGGTCAATAAGCAGTAACGCCTTAGTTTGTTCTGGATACACGTCAGCAAAGTATCTTGCTATTATTCCCCCATATGAATGCCCAACAAAAATCACAGGTTGTTTTATGTGCAGATGATCTAACAATTTTTTGGCTATTTCAGCATAGTTCCTGGCGTTTAGCTCGCTGCTGAGTGTAGAGGACTTTCCTTGACCTACTCTTGAGTATCGAATAGCCGTGCAGCTGTGAGATATTTGCTCAAATATGGGATCAAATGTTTCGAGGTCAAATCCCGCACCAGCTTCAAATAAAGCAACACATGTTTTATGAGTACCAGATATCTGGTACTCCAGAGAATAAGTGTCAATGTTTGCAAATTGATAAGGTTCTCTGGCACATCCAACAATAATAAAACTTAGAATAAAAATATAGTGGCGCATAAAATCCCTTTTAATAATCTGTTGTGCATTTTCTGATGAATTTTATGTTCTCATTAACAAAAGAATCTTACAAATTGATTATTGATAGACCATGCGAGAAGGAAATTATGCACTTTTCGATTCGCTTTTTAGTTTATTGACAAGCAACAATCAAAATTATGAACGGCTGCTTTCTCAGTAAAGCCGCTAAAGTATCTGCATCGTTTGAACTCTAATTAGCGACAATATTATTGTGCAAAAACCTTATTAGGCCACCCATAATAAAATCAAATAAAAAGAACAACCCCGCTACAAGGTAGAAGTGCAGTGCAAAAACACTCAAATTATTATGGGTGGCCTAATTAGATCTACCAACAGCAGACATTGACATTACTTTTCAAAAACCTCTGAATTGGACAGCTAAGCCACCAAAGCGGCCATAGAAGCTTTCAATCAAGACAGACAATTCCACACAGTATAAATCAGTTTTTGGGTGATCTATTTTATTTTTTAGTCTTGATTCCGCGTTCTAAAGATATCGCTGCTATGGCTTTTCATATGAGTATAATAAACCCCATTTTCCACAATAGTTAATTTAGTAGGGGATACATTTTCTAACAATGATTCTTGTTGTTGGTTTGTTAAATTCATTTTAATAACATTCAATGAGTTGGATGAATTATCGAGGTAGTACAGGTGCTCATCTTTGACTTGAAAATTAAAGATACGGTTGTAATCAATCATATTAAACTTTGCCAAATTAATACGATTCTCGTTAATATAAAGATCGTTATTTTGAGATATAAACGCTGTTTCTTTTGGATTTTTACTGTACTTAATATATGCCCAATCTTCATCAATCAAAGTGATTTTTTTAGTAATAATAGAATAATGGTGAACTTGCCATTTGCCTTCAACTTTTAGGCTAAAAGCCAAAGTAGTTTCATCAAACCATGACATTCCCCGAGCCACTTGTAGTGGAATTTTTACTAGTTGAGTTTCTCTAGTACTTATATTTAACAGCTTTATGCCATAAGACATTAATAAACTTAACTTTGAATTATCAGGGGAAAATAGTAGATCTTGATAATGCTGGTGACCAGTAAACTGAGATATTTGGCTTCTAGAATGGTTATTAACGTTGTAAAGCCAAACTTGCGCTGTATTCGCCTCTCTCGATATATAGGCTAGCTGTTCATTATCATTTGAAATATCGGGTAATCGGTCAACAACAGAAGAATCAATAATGGCTACACTGGTTTTTAACTTTTCATCATAAAAGCTTATATCAAAGTTAAGCTGGCTACCGCTGTAGATATAGTCCGTACTGTTGTTTATACGGCTGACTCGACTGATAAGATGAGTACTATTTATAATTTTTGTAGTGTTATTGCCAGTAAAGTCCATTTCAACCAAACTCTGGTTAGGGTAAGGGCCCATTACCACAATTTTATTACCTGCATGATTAAGAATTGCGCAACAAATATATTCGTCTTTTTTAAATAAATAAGTAGAAGTACTTTCTTTTAAGTCCAGCAGGTAAAAAGCGTGCCATTGCTGCTCGTCAGGGGTAGAGAGTAGTAATTTGTCTTCACTTGGATGTAAATCAAAAAAAATGTGCCCTGCATTGAAAGGAGACGGTTGATTTAACTTTTGTTTATAACCGCTCTGAATATCCAATGAGTATAATAAATAAGGCTGCTCAGGCGTTCTTCTTTCACTGTAGACAATTTTCGAATCGTTATGGTTATATGCCACTCGTCCATAGCTGCCAATTGGACAATTATGTATAACCTCTTCCCTGCTTATTGCATTGTCCAATAGAAATACTCGTTTAATTTGGCAAACAGAACGATTGTTATACATGTAAATAAGATTAGTGCTATCTGTTGACCAAGTCGCAGAACTCGCATCGCCTGCATTATCACTTACCTGAGAAATAGCGCCTGTGGCTGTATTCTTAATAACAAGTTTTTTCCATCGCTTATTTCGGCTGCTGTAACTTAAAAATTTACCGTTAGGAGATATAACTGCGTCACTTTCTAACCCTGCATCTCGCGTTAATGCCGAAACAGTTTTTAGCGGTTTAATCTCTGGTGTGTTAGATACTAAGACTAAATAAGTCGCGGCTATTAGCAGAAACAAAGTAGCTACTTTCCATTGATATGACGGTTTACTTAATTCAGCGCTTTCAAGTTTACGTGGTTCGACTAAACTTGTATTAGCAATAAATTTATAACCTATACGCGGTAAAGTTTGAATGAATTTTGAATTTTTTGCGTCATCACCGAGTGCTTTTCTTAGCTTAGTAATAACCCGATTTACTGCATTATCAGTAATGATTTGTCCATGCCATACGTTATCTATTAATTCATTTCGGGTGATCTGTTGATTAGCATGCTTGCAAAAATAGGCTAAAACTCCTGATTCTCTAACTTCAAGCTCAATGGTATGTTTTTCGAAAGAAAGTGTCTGCTTTACCTCTGAGAATATTATGTCATTGATTTTGTAAGTTATATCAGTCATTCAAAAATGTCATAGTTTAATTGTTAAATCGAATTATACCTTGATCATAACTAATCATCATTAATCATCGACAAATCACGACTCTATTTTATTTTTTAGATATTGTTCAGTCCTCTCTAATAACACGTTGAGTACATAATGATATTAAAAAATATAATCTATTTGAGTCTTTGCTGCTTTATAACTATTTTCACGCAAGCAGCGTACGGAACAGAGTCTTTTCAAGATAAAAAAGTAACTCATAGTGAAGGTTTCATTATCAATACTGATGTATTGATAAAAACAACTAGTGGAGCAATACTTTCTGCCGTTATTGTTCGTCCAAAAAGTATGGAAAAGCCTCAACCAACAGCTTTACAGTTTAATATTTACGCTGATGTAAAGAATCATGTGAAAACAGCGATAAATGCCGCCAAGCATGGTTATATTGGCATTGTTGTTGACACCAGAGGTAAGCGGTTAAGCCCAGACCAAATTATTCCGTATGAACATGATGCAAAAGATATCAATGACGTAATTGACTGGATAAGTAAACAAGACTTTAGTGACGGACGTGTTGCTATGTATGGCGGTAGTTATTTGGGGTTTACTCAATGGGCCGCAGCTAAACATATGCATTCAGCTTTAAAAACAATTGTGCCTTCTGTTGCCAACAACCCAATGCAAGGTTTGCCGATGGAAAATAATATTTTTATTACGCCTAATTATCAGTGGCCCTTTTATGTAATGAATAACAAGACATTAGATAATAAGATAAACAATGATAGGGGATATTGGAATAAAGCGATAAATGACTGGTATTTGAGTGGTCGTCCATATCGTGATATCGATAAAATAGAAGGTACACCAAACCCGTTATTACAAAAGTTTTTAAATCACCCCTCTCACGATGATTATTGGCTAGACATGGGGCCAAGGAAAAATGAATACAGTGAAATCAATATTCCTATCTTATCTATAAATGGTTATTACGATGATGGTCATATATCCGCATTATATTATTTAAATCAACATTTAAAATATAATAAAAACGCTGAACATTACTGGGTTATTGGCCCCTATAACCACTTTTTTAGCAAATCAAAAACAATTTATGGTTATCAGAAAGATCCCGTAGCAGTATTAGATCGAACAGAACTTGCATTTCAATGGTTTGACTATGTTTTAAAAGGTAAAAAAAAGCCTGATTTAGTTAAAAGTAAAGTTAACTATCAACTGATGGGGAACAACTCTTGGCAGCATGCGAATTCAATGGCGGAGCTAAATAGTGCCTATCAACGCTTTTATTTAAGTACTGAGAAATACCAAGGTACTTACCTATTAACTAAGCAAATTAACAGCAAAGTAGAGTCATTGAAGCAAATTGTTGATTTAGCCGATCGAACAACAAGTACTAATACAGAATCTTATTATTGGCCAATTATTAAAGATAAACTAACTGACCCAACAGGTTTTACTTTTGTCAGTTTACCATTTGAACAAGATACCTCGGTACACGGTAGTTTTTCTGGTGAAATAAAAGTAAAAATTAATAAAAAAGACTTTGATTTGGGTATGACGTTTTATGAGTTAACACCTGACGGAAAGTACTTTGAGCTTTTGTTTTATATTGGCCGAGCAAGCTATGCAAAAGATCCTAGCAATCGACAATTACTTACCGCTGGCAAAGTAGAAACAATTCCTTTTAAAGATACTCGTATGACAGGTAAGTTATTTAAAAAAGGAAGCCGATTAGTCGTCGTTTTGAATGTCAATAAAAATGAAATGGCTCAAATCAATTTTGGTACGGGAAAAGATGTTAGCGATGAAACCAATGCAGATGGTGCTATACCACTTGAAATAGAGTGGTTAAATAGCAGTTTTATTAATATCCCTATGAAGGTTATGAATCGAAAAGTGCACAAAGAATAATTATTAAAGGGAGTTTCCTTGTGCTTTCTCTAGACTCTCAGTTAACTTTAAAATCGAATGTGAACGGCAGCAATGAGCTTGAAACAGCCTACCGCAAAGACAAAGACTGACGGTCTGCTCTTCGCTCTTTGCAGTCAGTCGAGATGTGTTTTAGATATTGTCAAAAAGCACATTCTGGTGCCATAAAATTGGAATGCCTGAATGGCTAGTTGGTTCAATCTGTCGTTAGTCACAACAAGTTGCAGTGTTTCCCTTAGTCATCTAATCGTTTAAAACTCACGCGTGATACACATGCATTTAGGCGTGACTAGCTTGTTATTTTAGTTTTAATTATGAAATGGGCAAAAGACACTGACTGGCCGTTGAACACTCATTGCAATCAGTCAGGTTATTGGCAGACCAGCTGTACAATGTTGGTAACAGCCTCGATTTTTCACATCTTAATTACCATCAAAACTTGGTTATGCCTTACCAACATTATTGCTTTTGTTAATACACATTAACACAAACTGGCTCTGAATTTCGCTCAGCATATTCACTAATAAGCACATTTAACAACTCTTATTACTACACTTATTACTACACTTTTTTAGTATTC
>JBLIDR010000108.1:0-6580 GCA_047632655.1 Francisellaceae bacterium
AATCTACTTCTGCTTGATCGTTAGCTACCGTCGCTTTTGCTTCTTGGTATTCGGCAAGGGATGTGTCACGTGTTTGAGCAGAAGCAGCATTACCTTCGTATAATTTTTGATCCCTTAAATAAGTTATTTCGGCAATAGCCATGGCTGCTTTGTCTTGTTCTAACTGCGCATTTTGAGTGTCATGTTGAATTTCAAAAATTTTGTCCCCTTTTGTAACCATTTGACCTGATTTGAAATCAATTTTTGTGACGACACCAGCAACTTGAGCCGTTACATTTACTCCATTAATTGATTGAGTTTCTCCAACAGATTCAATGTAAGGATTCCAGTCAATAGTCCTAGCCTTTGTGGCTGTTACGGTAGCAGGAGCCATGACCCATTTTGACATAATGGCCTCACCTTTTTTGTCGACCATATACTTGAAACCAAATAGACCTCCAAAAACAATTACCAGACCACCAGAGATGACCCCTAGAGAAATTAACATTCTCTTTTTAGATGCAGGCTTGACTTGATTGACTCGATTGTCACCATCTATTTTCTCAGACACGATACTATCCCTCTTAGATTACTGTTTGTTAGAATTCTTTGGTAAGTGTCTAAACACATGCCATAAATGAATAAAGCCTAATGTTGCGAAAAAAACAACTGCCCACCCTGCAAGTGACAAACTCAAAAATTGCCAATGAACCACGGCGCATTGACCTGTCCCTTGAAAAATTGTGAGTAAAAATTCTTTAAATGGCATGCTTTGAAACATATATCCAATTCCAGGTCCACACATTGGTGCTTCACCAATAGGTAGGCTTTGAAGCCAAACCTGTCTTACAGATATACTCACTCCCACAAAACATAATATAAAAAACAAAAAACTATATACACGTATTCCACGTCTTTTTGGGCCATGAATGGCTGCAATCAAAAAGAAAACACCTAAAATAATAACCACAATTCTTTGTAAAATACATAAGGGGCAAGGCTCTAGACCATTTGCTAATTCTAAGTACATGACAATCGCAAAAGCTAGGCAGCAAATTAAAAAGCTAACTAAGAATATTATCCGTGCTGGAGTAGTTTTTATGCGCATACAAATTCTATAAATGTTAATTCATTAAATCATTATAGTTATGAATTTCAATCTGTCTGCGCTGAAACGCTTTTTTTAAGGTATAAATGCATAAATTTAAAAAAATCTGGTACTACAACAACATATAAAGTAAAATTACTTTCATAATAGCTACATTTAGGATCAAACATGACTGCTTTAATTATCATTGGAATAATAGTTCTTGTTTTTATTATTTATATAGTAAAAACTTATAATGGCTTGATTGCAGAAATTGAAACAGTAAAAAATTCTGAAAGGCAGATAGATATCCAACTAGATCGTAGGTTTAAGATATTTGAATCTTTGATTAATGTTGTAAACAAATATATGGATTATGAAAAAACTGTTTTAAAGGATGTAACTCGTTTAAGGCAGCAATCTACTGATGCGAAAAGCAGTGGTGATCCTCAAGCACGTATGCAAGCAGAAAATTCATTGTCTAGTATCTCTAAGGGTATTAATGTCCAATTTGAGGCTTATCCTGATTTAAAGGCTAATCAAAATGTGCTTCAGCTTCAAGAAGAAATTACTGCCACGGAAAATAAATTGGCTTTTTCTAAACAAGCATTTAATGATTCTATTGAACGTTATAATGCCCATAAAAAATCAATTTTTGCTGGAATGGTTGTCAATTTCTTTAAAAGCAAGTTAGATAATGTATTTACTTATTGGAATATAACCGAAGAAAAACGTGATGAAATGGAAGATTATACAGTCAAGCTATAGTTGCATTACAACCAACCGATATTGATCTAAATAATCAATATTACTCACATCTATCCAGGATAATAATATGAACCTTGATCTTCAATATGGTAAGCGCGTAGATTGGCGCCAAACGGTAAAGAATAACAGGCGAAAAACATATATTGTGATTGTTTCTTTCTTGGTTATTTTTTTCGTTCTAGGTATTTTAATTGATTTGATTTGGCGTTATAACACCGGCGGTGCAGTAACCTACAGTCAATATTATCAAACACAAGTATATACTCAAATGCCGATTGGTGAGCTTGCCTTCAAGTTGGCAACTTTTCAAATTATCCCCTGGGCTACAATATTATGCACCTTGGTCGCTTTTGTTTGGATATTAAGTACTTTTTCATTCTATGATAAAATTATGTTAGCAGGCACTGAATATGAGGAGATAACAGCTCAAAACTCCAATCCAGTTGCGCGTAAATTATATAACATAGTTGAAGAAATGAAAATTGCAGCAAATATGCAATATATGCCAAAAGTTTATTTAATCCACGCTAATTATATGAATGCTTTTGCTTCTGGCTACTCAGAAAAATCAGCAATGGTCGCAGTCACTACAGCTTTAATCTCGCGCCTAGATCGTAGTGAACTTCAGGCTGTAATGGCCCATGAATTGACTCATATTCGCAATCAAGATATCAAACTTAATCTGTTTACGGTTGTCTTATCTAATATGTTAATGTTCATGATGGAAATTTCATTTTTCTCATTATTATTTTCAGGCGGGTCTAGAAGAGATAGTCGAGGTAATAATAACAATAATATTATGACCATTATATTTATAGTGGTCATGGTTCTTAGGTTTGTTTTGCCTATTATTACGACCATGCTAATGTTATTTCTAAGTCGAACGCGAGAGTATATGGCGGATGCTGGTGCCGTGGAGTTAATGCGCGACAATCAACCTATGGCAAGCGCCTTGGTCAAAATAAACCAAGGCCATACTGATCCAGCTGTAGCGCAAGAATATAAAGATCAAGGACATGAGCAATTGCGTAGAGCATCATATATTTATGACCCTTCAAGCGCGCTATCAGCAGGCGAAAAAAGCAGTGATTTTATGTCAACTCACCCGAGCCTAACGAAACGTTTGGCTGCGATTGGTATAAAGTTAAAGTAAATTGGTTAGGAGTGGCATTTTTAACCAAAGTATACTTTCTTAAGGAGAAAAATATGAATAAAATAGTAATGATAGCAATTGCTGCCATGGGTCTAGGTGGCTCTCTGCTTAGCTGGGCTGACTCAGTTCCGGTGTCCACCATTCCAGTAGTGGGATATGCTCTGTCTTGTGGTTCGCAAAACATCACATTAGGAATGTCATCTGATAAAGTTTTATCAGCCTGTGGAAAGCCTACCAAAACTAGTAGGCGTAACCGCAATGGTTCGCAATATATGAAAATTAAATATAGCTTGAATGGTAACATTGAAACAAATTTAGAGCTAAAGTTTTCTGATATGCAAAACAAAGACGATCTTCAATTATATAAAATTGAGTATGAGTCAGTGCAAAACTCTGCTAATCCATATAAAAGATAATAGGGTTCTATTTATGGTCTCTAATAAAATAAAGGCTATAAATTTTTTCTACTTCTTCCCACTTCTGGTTATCCTGGGAAAGTAAATGCGCTGAGAGGTAATCTTTTTCGCTATTAAATGACACCAGATCATTTTCTATACCATAAACTTCTAAAAGCTTAATTCTAATATCAATATTATCTGGATTATCATTCAACGCTGTTTGTAAACATATCTTTGCGCCTTGAGGGTCTTTTTCATCTAACATAATCATAGCTTCAACTAGCGCTTCGTTAACATTGATATGGATGCTATCATCAGAAAATAAAGTTGGTTCAATGTTATCATTGTTTTTATTTTTAGTGTTCTCATGATTTTTTGATGTTTTTGTGTCAGGAGTTTTACGATATTTTCTATTCTTTAAAAATAAGAAAAGGCTAATCATTAGTAAAATAAAGGTTATTATCCAAGAAATAGATTTTCCACTGCTGTCTTGAAGTGTTTTAATTTCGTGACTTAAGGCATTAACTGATGAGGAGGCATTTTCTTGGTATTCTTTAAAAGCGACGCGTAGCTCATGGTTTTCTTGTATTAATCTTTGATTTTCATGCTGAAGATTAGCGCCTATAGTATTATTTTGAGCTAAGTCTTTTGGTTTTACTTGAGCTTGAGTTTGAGTTTGAGTTTGAGTTGCTGGAAGACTGCCTCCAGTCTGATGCGCTTGATAGATACTAAGACCGTCTTTAATTTCTTGATTGCTGGTCGGGATGGTAAGTGTTTGACCTTGTTTTACAATATTATTTACAATGTTAGGATAATCTTCTAAGTTTAAGCCTTTAATGGATTTAATCATAGTGGTTGTATTGGTTGTTCGTGATGGCTTGGTATCTGTAGCAATTACCCATAAGCTGTTGCCTGATTTTACTGTATATTGGCTGATGGCTAAACTTATGCTTGAGGGACATATAAGAATAAGTGATAAAAATAAATGATTTAATTTTTTGGACATAATAGCAACCTTTAATACTCCTAAAGCTAAGTAGTCAATTCATCTCAAAATTTTATGTATATTTCAAATTATAATATTTATACTTTGAGCTAATTTATCTATGGGTTCAGTACCAGTCTAATCAAAAATATAAATAGTGCCTATATTAAATCATAATATTTTCAGAATAAAAATATTAACAGATCTTAGACACCGTAAACCAAATTTTTTAAATCTCATACCTGTGTGAATGGCGCAGATTATAGCGAAGATAATAATCTGTGGTTATTAAAAAATAAGGCGTGAGTAACTTAATATTTATCTATCGACAATTTAACAATAATTTCACTATTCAACAACGCCCTTCTCTTTAATATTCATCATATCACCTTTGTTAATATTTGCATCAACTATATTAACATTTACTAAATTAGGTCTGACTATATAATGCTATAATTTAAGTGAGATATATTTTTGAATACTTGACAGAGTCGTCTTTTTTTGATTATATATGCTCATATTTAAATATGTACATATGACCATGAAATCAACAATTCAGTTCTTAAAAACCATTGCAGATCAAAATAGATTATTAATTTTGTTTTTATTAAAAAAGCATACTTTATGTGTATGTGATTTACAGCAAGTAATTCCTTTAACTCAAGGAGCGCTATCAATCCAATTGAAAAGCTTGTCTAGTGGAGGTTTACTTGATAAGCAAAGACAAGGGAAATGGGTTTTTTATAGGCTAGCAGAAAACATAGACCCAGCATACTTAACGATACTTTTCCAATTGTTTGAGAAAATAGAAAATAGTGCCTCAGTTACAGAATCAATTTCTAAATTAACAATTACTGAAACTTGTAAAATAAACTAACTATTGATTTATCACAGGAGAATAACATTGAAAAATAATCAAAAGAAATTAGGGTTTCTAGATAGGTATTTAACTATTTGGATTTTTGCAGCGATGCTTTCAGGTGTTTTTATTAGTTATATTTATCCAGAGATAAAAACTATTATTAGCCACTTTGACATGGGTACAGGAAATTGGTTAATTGGAGTGGGTCTTATTCTTATGATGTATCCGCCTTTAGCTAAAGTTAAATATAAAGCTATGCCTACAGTATTTAAAGATACAAAGATTTTATTTCTATCACTAGTTCAAAATTGGCTTATAGGACCAGTTTTAATGTTTATTTTGGCTGTCTTCTTTTTTCATGATCAGCCACATTTTATGATTGGTTTAATTCTTATAGGATTGGCTAGGTGTATCGCGATGGTAATAGTTTGGAATGACTTAGCTAATGGAAGCCGTGAATATTGTGCTGGATTAGTAGCTTTTAATGCTATTTTTCAAATCCTTTTTTATGCAGCCTATGCTTATATTTTCATTACAATCATTCCACAACTTCTTGGTATGGATAGCAATGTGGTTAATATTTCAATGGGAAGCATAGCTGAAAGCGTTGGTATCTATTTAGGTATTCCATTTGTTGCTGGAATTTTAACTAGGGCAATTTTAATTCCTATGAAGGGTGAGTCTTGGTATAACAAAATATTCATTCCAAAAATTTCACCAATTACCTTAATTGCTTTATTGTTTACCATTGTATTAATGTTCGCCACTAAGGGTGACCAAATTATTAGCTTACCTTTTCAGGTAGTAAAAGTAGCAATTCCTTTAGCAATCTATTTTTTACTTATGTTTTTCATTTCTTTTTGGATGTCTTATAAATTCAAAGCTTCTTACGAACAATCTGTGGCATTGACTTTTACAGCATCTTCTAATAATTTTGAGTTAGCAATTGCCGTAGCAATATCAGTGTTTGGGATTAATTCTGCTGAGGCATTTGTTGGGGTTATCGGACCGCTTGTAGAAGTCCCAGTTTTAATCAGCCTAGTGAATGTGTCACTATGGATTCAACGAAAATATTATAACAATAGAGTCTTAAGTTAGGAAATATAATGAAAAATTTAAATGAGATACAGGCAAATAAGATTAAATCAACTTTAGTAAAATTGTTTTCTCAAAAAAAATAACATTGGACCATAAGCCCAAGGTTTTAATGGGCTCTACTGTTTTCCTTATTGGTCACCGAGCAAAATAGTTTGGAAAGTGTAGCGCGACTTTGCTAGTTAAGCATGCGCTCGTAATCCATATCCTGTTGATCTTTACCAAGCCATTCGGCCATGCTGAGCAACGACAC
>JBLIDR010000109.1:0-6558 GCA_047632655.1 Francisellaceae bacterium
CAGCAAATTGTTGCACATTGTATACCAGGAGATAAATTAGAAATTAAGTTATACTTTGATAACCACAAAATTTCTTTGAATTATGCGCAACTAATTATGGATGCCTTTAAACAAAATATTACAGATATCATAAAAAGTCTGCAGCATCCTACCTCAATGGTTTCGAATGGCTATAATCTTAAAGAATGTGAGCCTATTATAGCACTATAATGTATATGGGAAAATAAGGCCTAAATTCATGATTTAAATCAAAATATTTTGAATAAATTCTATACGGCTATCTGACCTCATCAAGGAGGTACCCATCAAAACAGCATCAAATTTATGAGCTATTTCACTGGCAGCTTCAGGTGTTTTAGCTCCAGAAAGAGACAAAGTTAAAATTGATTTAGGTATTAATGGCTTCAATCTTTCAGCATTACCTAAGTCCATAACCAAAGTATTTAAACACCGATTATTAATTCCAATCATTTTTGGAGAAATTTTTAAGGCACGCTGAAGGTCAGCTTCATCAAAAATCTCAACTAAAGAAACCATACCTAATTTTTCTATCACCTGATTCAGCTCTTTCAACTGCTCATCGCTAAGCACTCTTACAATTAATAAACAAGCATCAGCGCCATGTTGGCGTGCTTGGTAAAGTTGTTTTTTGTCGATAATGAAATCTTTACATAGCAATGGTACGGAGCTTGATTGTGAAACTTTATACAAGTCTGAAAATGAGCCAGCAAAAAAATTTTGATCCGTTAAAACTGAAATTGCAGCGACACCACCAGTTTCATATTCTTGAGCAATAGCCACTGGGTCATAATTATAGCAAATAGTTCCTTCAGAAGGTGACTTAGCTTTTAACTCTGCAATAATAGCCTTATTTTTTTCTTTAATAGCACTGATAAAATTCTTCTGGCTACGTGGCAAGTCATCAATATTAAAATCAGGTAATGATTCAATTTCGATTTTTTTTTGTTTTATAATTTCATCTAAAACCATAACTTTATCCCATTATCATCAGTCATTTAAAGTATATTATCAGTGCATACAATAACTTCTCGCCATTTAAGAAAGGCTTCTTTACTAAGTTCTAATAACATTCCTTTACCATCACTGGAATTTATTTTATTAGTTTGACACCATTGAGTGAAAACAGTGCCTGAAGAAGCATACATTAAATCATATCCAAAGGCATTTGGTTTGAAATTTTCCAGTGAAATATTAGGTAACTGTCGATTAATGCTCATCGAAGTTGCATTAATTACAATATCATATTGACCTAATATATGATTAATATTCATAGACTTCAATGCTCCAAAAGGCTTAAAGTCTTGTACCACAATTTGTGCCTTAGATATGGTACGGTTAGCAATGCATACTGATGATGGCTTATGCTCTAAAATAGGAGCGAGTATTCCACGCGTTGCACCACCAGACCCTAGAATTAGAATGTCTTTATTTTGAAATGATATGTGATGATTATTTTGGATGTCATTAACTAAGCCAATGCCATCCAAATTTATGCCTTGCCATTTATTATTAGTGTCAATAACTACATTACTGACAGCACCAGCAATTTTCGCGTATTCATCCAGTGAATCAACGTAGTCACACATCTTTTCCTTAAAAGGCACCGTAACACTTAATCCAGAAACTTCATCCTGTTTTAATTTATCCATAGTCTGTATAAATTGATCTATAGGGACTTCTAGTGCTTCATAATTAATCTGTTGACTTGTTTGCTGGGCAAACTTCATATGTATTTTAGGCGATAAGCTATGCTTAACTGGGTTACCTATGACATAATACTGGTCAATTTCATGCATCTCTTTACCTTTTGCCATGACAAAACTTGATATGGTATTTTAGCAAAGAAATGACATGAACATAATCTAAATTTAAAATAAAGTAAGGTCAGACATGTCACAAAAATTTATATATTCAATGAACCGTGTGGGTAAAGTTGTTCCACCAAAAAAACATATCCTTAAAGATATTTCTTTGTCATTTTATGATGGTGCTAAAATTGGTGTTTTAGGCGTCAATGGCTCAGGTAAATCAACTTTATTACGTATTATGGCTGGAATTGATAAAGATTTCATAGGTGAAGCAGCTCCGAGGAAAGGCATTAAAATTGGTTATTTACCTCAAGAACCAAAATTAGATTTGAACAAAAGTGTTAAAGAAAATGTCGAAGAAGGTATGTCTGAATTAAAAGACATACTTAATAAATTTGATGAAATAAGCATGAAGTTTTGCGAACCTATGTCAGATGATGAAATGGAAAAGCTTCTTGTTGAGCAAGGCGAATTACAAAATAAAATTGATGCGGTGGGTGGTTGGGAGTTAGATCGAAAAATTGAAATTGCAGCTGATGCCTTACGTTTACCGCCATGGGATGCAGATGTTTCCACACTTTCAGGAGGGGAACTTAGAAGGGTTGCTCTCTGCAAATTATTATTATCTAGTCCTGATATATTGTTACTTGATGAGCCAACCAATCACCTTGATGCTGAAAGTGTTGCGTGGTTAGAAAGATTCTTGCAAGACTTCCAAGGAACCGTTGTTGCGATTACACATGATCGTTATTTCCTTGATAATGTGGCTGAATGGATTTTAGAGCTTGATCGAGGAGAAGGTATTCCATTTAAAGGAAACTATACAAATTGGTTAGAGCAAAAAGATCAACGGATACAAGAAGAAGGCAAAAAACAAACCGCTTATCAAAAATCATTAAAAGATGAGCTGGAATGGGTCAGGCAAAATGCAAAAGGTCGTCAAGCTAAAAGTAAAGCGCGTTTGGCAAAATTTGATGAGCTTAGTTCTGTTGAATTTCAACAACGTAATGAAACCCATGAATTATATATTCCTCCTGGTCCAAGGTTAGGTAATAAGGTATTTGAAATATCAAATATAACCAAAGGTTTTGGTGACAAACTACTGATGGACAAATTTAATGTCAATATCCCACCAGGCTCTGTTATCGGCATTGTTGGACCTAATGGCGCTGGAAAATCCACATTCCTAAAAATGATTATGGGAAATGACCAACCAGATGAAGGTTCAATCTCTACTGGTGAAACAGTAGAACTAGCCTATGTTGATCAGTCAAGAGACTCACTTGATGGTAAAAAAACGGTCTGGGAAGAGATTTCAGATGGCTTGGATGTTATTACCGTTGGTAGTTATACCACTCCATCAAGAGCATATGTTGGTCGCTTTAATTTTAAAGGCTCAGATCAGCAAAAATATATTAAAGATTTGTCCGGTGGTGAACGCAATAGGGTGCATTTAGCAAAACTTCTGCGTAGTGGTGGTAATGTATTACTACTAGATGAGCCGACTAATGACTTAGATACAGAAACATTACGCGCACTTGAAGATGCCTTATTATCTTTCCCAGGATGCATCTTAATTATTTCGCATGATAGATGGTTTTTAGATCGTATTGCCACACATATCATTTCATTTGAAGGTGACAGTAATGTTGTCTGGTTTGAAGGAAATTATGAAGCCTTTGCCGAAGACAAAAAGAAACGTCTTGGCGATGATAGTTTAGACCCTCAAAGGATTAAGTTCAGGAAGCTTCAGCACTAAGTTTTTACCTAAAATAGTTAAAAGAAGCAATTTATATCCATCTAATGGTTTTTTAAAATTGAAATAGCACATTGTAAGATAGCTTGCAACCAGCCCGTGAATGATATCATCTACTACTAAATTCTTGACTCATTCAAATTCGATAATTTATCAATTTTGCTAAGTATTTATTCTGCTAACTGATAAAATATATCTCTACACAACAAGAAAGTTACGGTTCTATTGGCCAAGGTATAATTAAAGGCTTACTGTTCTCGAATAATCAAGTTGTGCAACCTGCTTTGAGTTTATATCTAGAAAATATATGACCGCAGATAATGGCAGGCCGTCATGTAATAATTCGTGAGCTTCTTTTATTTTTTCTTTCGTAAGATCCATATAAAATTTGATTCAATAAAAACTACACATATTCTAACTTACTGTGATCACGTATAGATATAGAGAAAATCCCTAACTAATGTAGGAAATTGACCAATGTTTCTTTCAAAAAGTTTTTTCTTAGAATAAAATAAAATTTTTCGTGATAGGTATATTTCAGTTTAATCCCTCGCCCCTAACACTGGATTAGGAGCTAAAAGAGGTAATGCTGGATCCATACTACTTGAGAAAGTCCAAATTTATTGCGGTAGAGCTGAGTAACTTTAGTTGGTTAGTTTTAGTCAAAAATTAGATAATATTTAAAGTAAAATTAAATTTCAGTATCTATCTTAAGTTTAAAAAACTAAATTAGTCTTTAACTAATATTGACTTAAATTTGTTTTACAAATCTAATTTAGCTCTAAGGGTTACTTTCCAATACAAAAATTTGAAAATATTTCGCTTAATAAATCATCTGACGAAAATGAACCAGTGATTTGAGATAATGCCTTTTGGGTCAGCCTTAATTCCTCAGCTAATAATTCACCATCCATATT
The DNA here is from genome assembly GCA_047632655.1 of Francisellaceae bacterium. Lineage (GTDB taxonomy): Bacteria > Pseudomonadota > Gammaproteobacteria > Francisellales > Francisellaceae > CAJXRW01. The sequence continues at coordinate 4,503 of JBLIDR010000109.1, forward strand.
TTCTAAATGAAATCGAGCGATGTTCAAATGTTCTTGAGCTAATTCCATAGCTTTAATGTGTCTTGTTCTAGCTGTAAAAACACCTTCTGAATTATTTTGAAAACCAACAGATTGTAAGATACGTGCTTTTAATTCTTCAATTCCTTGAGATTTTTTAGCTGAAATATGGATAATGTTTTCTTTTGTCTTATTCTGCTTATGCTCTAAATCAATTTTATTCATTACATATGTTATATCGGCATTCTTAGGTTGATCATTTAATGGAATAATTTGTTCTAATAAAGATTCAGGATTATCACTTTCAGATGCCGTTATGTCACATACCATTAAAATATGATCTGCTTCTGATATAGCCTTTAATGCACGTTTTATGCCTTCTTTCTCAATTAAATCATCACTTTTCCTAATTCCTGCGGTATCTATAATATGCAATGGCACACCGTTGATTTGGATTGATTCTTTTAAGGTATCTCTTGTCGTCCCAGCAACATGGGTGACGATAGCACTGTCCTTACCAGATAAAGCATTTAGTAAACTAGACTTTCCGGCGTTGGGTTTTCCTGCAATAACTATATTTATTCCTTCTCGTAAAAGGACACCCTGTTTTGATTCCACAAAAACAGAGCTCAAGTTTTCTACAATTTCATCATAACCTTGTTGAATCCTTTTGTCAGATAAAAAATCAATTTCTTCCTCTGGAAAATCAATAGAGGCTTCAACAAAAATTCTAAGCTTTATTAATTTATTAACAAGGTCATTAATTGAGTTAGAAAAATCTCCTTGAAGTGATTTTAAGGCAGAGCGCGCAGCTTGTTCGGAAGAAGCATCAATCATATCGGCAATTGCTTCTGCTTGAGCTAGGTCTATCTTATTATTTAAAAATGCCCGTTGAGAAAATTCCCCTGGCTCAGCCATTCTGGCTCCTAGTTTGATAACTTCATTCAATATTAAATCTAAAACTATTGGACCGCCGTGCCCTTGAAATTCAATAATATCTTCACCAGTAAAAGAGTTTGGCCCTTTAAAATAAATCACAATGCCCTGATCTATTTTCTGCTTGCTTATATCCCAAAATGCTAAGTAATGTGTAATACGCGGTTTTAATTTCTCTTGTGTTATTTTTTTACCAATTGAATATGCGTTTGATCCGGATACACGCACAACACCAATTCCACCTCTTCCTGGAGCTGTGGCGATAGCAGCAATCGTATCTTTATAATAACTCAAATTTATCTCTCTTGGTTTTACAGGCTGTTTGATTTATATATAATATCAAATAACGCCATGTAATTAAGTATATATGTTTGAATTAGATCAAAGATTAAAAAATGACTGCCATGTTTTAGCTACAAAAAATCAATGTGAGATTTTATTAATGAATAACTCCTTGGTGCCATGGCTTATTATTGTACCTCAAACAGATAAAATTGAGTTATATGAATTAGACTTAGAATTAAAACAAAAAATTTATCAAACAATTGATCTATTATCAGAATTTATTGTGCAAACATATGATATTGAAAAACTCAATGTAGCTGCTTTAGGAAATGTGGTTAGCCAATTACATATCCATATAATTGGTAGGAGTAAAAATGATATGGCATGGCCAAATCCCGTCTGGGGTAATATAGAGTCTCAGAAATACTCTGATGATCAAATTAAAAAAATTCGCATGAAGTTGTTAGCTTTTATCTAAAGAAATCAGGTTGATTTTATACCTAATCTTAAGTAAAATTGACCTGTAAATTAAATTAATTATTGGAGAATAAAATGACAAGTGCTACAGCAAGACATATTTTAGTTAAAACAGAAGCAGAATGTGATGAATTAAAAAAATCTATTGAAGGTGGATCTGAATTTGCCGCTGAAGCAAAAAAACATTCTCAATGTCCATCTGGTAATAATGGTGGTGATTTAGGTACATTTGGCAGAGGTCAAATGGTTCCAGAATTTGATCAAGTATGTTTTGAAGGTGAAGTTGGCGTAGTCCATGGTCCAGTTAAAACTCAATTTGGATATCATTTGTTAGAAGTTACCAAAAGAGAAGATTAATTAT
>JBLIDR010000110.1:0-6549 GCA_047632655.1 Francisellaceae bacterium
AAGCATCCTATGGTTTTTGTTGTATATCGTCGCTATATGTGAGAAACCAGGACTATCTAACTAATGTGTACCACCATAAAAACACTTTTTAGTATAGTTTACAATTAGGTAAAGACTAATTAACTCGTAGCACATTATCTGTACTGAGACAGACATAAACCATACTAACGTAAGCATAGTTTCTTTTTTCCGCAGATGCGAGATAAGCTCCTATGTAGATAATCTCAGACTCCAATAGAGATATTGCATTGCGGAATTTTAATATTGACATGAAAAAGGTGCTAATATGAATAAACTATCTCGCAGCACAAATTACGAGCATTTTGGCATCAGAAAAAGATTGATTGGATTCGAAATTAAAGACCATATCTGTGCTATTAGATATTCTTTTGATTAAGGTAAAGCCAATCTTGATTGGCCTGTCTTTAACTGATTTTAAATATAAATACTCTTTCGCGAGTTAAAAGGATATGCTTTAAAACTTAAATTAATTACTGAGATTATAGACTGTACGAGGATCAATAATAGGTTTAATGGTCGTTTTCTTTAATTATCTTATACTCGCCCCACTTAGCGGTCATGGCTTTTTTTGATCTAACTTAAGCTTGTATCATGCATTAGGTAACATATTGCTTATTTGTGGGGAATTGTTGTCGCTTATTGGTTTTATATTATAAACAAGGAAACGCGTTCAAAATATTTTAGACATAAAAACATTTTGATTGCGATCAGGCCCTGTTGAAATAATATCTACAGGAATTCCTACTTTTTCTTCAATAAATTTAACATAATCTTGAGCTGTAATAGGAAGTTTATGATAATCGCGAACATTAAACGTTTCACCAAACCACCCAGGTAACGTTTCATATATTGGATTACAACGCGCATAATCTTCTGAATCATAAGGAGGATAATCGCATATATCACCATCTAACTCATAAGCAGTACATACTTTAATTTCTTTCAGACCATCTAGTACATCAATTTTAGTCAAACAAATCGCAGTAATGCTATTAATTTCAATTGAGCGCCTAAGGGCAACTAGGTCCAACCACCCTGTTCTTCGCCCCCTACCCGTTACAGTACCAACTTCATGGCCTTTTACAGCCAAATATTCACCTACATCACAGCTTAGCTCTGTTGGGTAAGCGCCACTACCAACTCTTGTGGTATAGGCTTTTGTTATACCAAGAATATAATCAATATATTTAGGGCCGAAACCAGCGCCAGAACCAACAGTACCTGCGGTAGTATTAGAGGATGTCACAAACGGGTAAGTACCATGATCCACATCTAAAAGCGTGCCTTGTGCTCCTTCAAAAATAATTTTTTTGTTATCTTTACGCAAGGCATTGATGGTTGCTGAAACATCAGACATCAGAGGTAAAATAATTTCACTTTGCTCGAGTAAAGTATCATAGCAGGCCTGAATATCTACGCCATTAGTCTTATAATAATTTTTAAGTACAAAGTTATGGTAATCTAACTGCCTTTCAAGCTTTTCTTTTAAGCGCTGAGGATATTTCAAATCAACTAGACGAATTGCTCGACGAGCAACCTTATCTTCATATGCAGGGCCAATACCACGTTTTGTTGTACCAATTTTAGCTAGACCTAATTTTTCTTCTCTCGCCTCATCTAATAATATATGCACTGGCAAAATAAGCGGACATGCCTCAGAAATTTGTAAACGCTCTTTTACTGGTACACCTCTGTCTTCAAGGCCTTTCATTTCTTTAAGTAAAGCATCAAGGGATAAAACGACTCCATTGCCAATTAAACTTTGAACACCGTGGTGCAAAATACCCGATGGAATTAAACTTAGTTTGGTCACCTCGCCATCAATAACTAAAGTATGCCCAGCATTATGTCCACCTTGAAATCTAACAACAGCTTGAGCTTTATCAGTGAGTAAATCTACAATTTTACCTTTGCCTTCATCACCCCATTGACTACCTAAAATTACAATTGAATTTCTCATTCAAACCCCTTATATGTTTATTACGTTTAATTTTAATTCGTAATGCTCTTATTAACAAACCTTTACACTAAATAGACATAAATTTTATACTCTAAGCATAACCATTAAATTAGATAGAGACATGATTGCATTAATTCAAAGAGTAAAACAGGCTAATGTATTAGTTAATGATATTTCTATCGGCTCAATAGACACCGGTATACTTGCTTTAATTGGAATTGAAAAAAAAGATACAAAAGTTCAATTAGATAAATTGCTCAAGAAAATTTTAGGATATCGTATCTTTCCTGATGAAAAAGATAATATGAATCTAAACCTACAACAAACACAAGGTGGTTTGCTTTTAGTACCACAATTTACACTTGCGGCTGACACCAACAGGGGCTTACGCCCTAGTTTTTCAGCTGCCGCACAACCAGATTTAGCAAAGTTGTTGTTTGAACAATTTGTAGAAGAAGCAGAATCTTGTTATGGAAAAGTAGAAAGTGGTCAATTTAGTGCTAACATGCAGATTGAATTAACAAATGATGGTCCAGTAACTTTTTGGCTACAAACATGATAGAACCTAGAAAAAAAATTGCTATCGTTGGTGGCAACGGGGGGATGGGACAAATGTTTCATCGACTCTTATCACCAAATACAAAGTATCAGATAACGATATTTGAAAAAGAAGACTGGTATAATCCAAGCCTTTTAAAAAACCAAGATATTGTCTTGATTAGTGTTCCAATCAAAGTGACTAATGACACAATAAGGAAAGTTAGCAAAATAATTTCACCAGATACAATTTTAGCTGATTTCACTAGCATCAAACAAAAACCATTGAACAAAATGCTTGAATGTTTTTCTGGTTCAGTTATAGGACTTCATCCGATCTTTGGTCCCAAAATTCCGAAAGCAGATAAACAAGTCATTGTCTGCTGTGAAGGTAGAAACCCTGACAAATATGATTGGTTCCTTGAAGATATAAAGTCCTTGGGCTTTAAACTCGAACATATGACTTCCCAGGAACATGATGAATCAATGAACTTCATACAAGGAATTGAGCATTTCTCAACTTATTGCTTAGGAAAGTTTCTAGCAGATAAAAATGTTAATTTAAAAAACTTACTAAAAATTTCTAGCCCAGCTTATAAATATGAACTAAATATCGTTGGCAGGTTATTTGACCAAAATCCAGAGTTATATGCTGATATTATTTTATCTGATGAAAGTCGAGCCAAGAGTATTAATGATTTTGTTTCTTGCATCAAAAAAGAAAATTTCCAAATTCAAAGTCATGCGCGTGAAGAATTCATCAAAAGTTTCAAGGAAATTCAAACTTGGATGGGTGACTTCACAGAAAAGGCTTATATAGAAAGCGATCAATTATTAAATCAAACCTGATTTATATAATACTTTAAAATCTAAAATTCTAAGTAATTTAAAAGAAAAAACTTGCACATCTTCAATACAACAGTAGAATCATCTTTGAATTACTATAAATGGACTATTTTATGAGCTTAAATTTAAGAAATATTGCTATTATCGCCCATGTTGACCATGGCAAAACAACTTTAGTAGACAAATTATTACAACAATCTGGTACTTTTGATTCAAGATCAGAATTGGTAGAGCGCGTTATGGATTCTAACGATATTGAAAGAGAACGCGGCATCACCATTCTAGCTAAAAACACTTCGCTTATTTGGAAAGACTATCGAATTAATATCGTTGACACACCTGGCCATGCTGATTTTGGCGGAGAAGTAGAACGAATTCTATCAATGGTAGATTCTGTTCTATTATTAGTTGACGCAGTTGAAGGGCCAATGCCACAAACTAGATTTGTAACTCAAAAAGCTTTTGAAAAAGGTCTTAACCCAATAGTTGTAATTAACAAAATTGATCGCGATGGCGCTAGGCCTGACTGGGTTGTGGACCAAGTTTTTGATCTATTTGATAAACTAGGCGCAACAGACGAACAACTTGATTTTCCAATCATTTATGCTTCAGCTATACAGGGGTTTGCAACTGAAGATCACCACAATATAACAGATGACATGGAAACTTTATTTCAAACTATTGTTGATAATGTTAAAGAACCGCAAGTTGATGCACAAGGTGCATTACAAATGCAAATCTCTCAATTAGATTACTCTAATTACGTTGGCACAATGGGCGTTGGGCGTATTACACGTGGATCAATGAAAACCAACATGCCAGTTACTGTCGTAGCGACTGATGGCAAAACTAGAAATGCAAAAATTCTTCAAATATTTGGTTATAAAGGGTTAGAAAAAGTAGAAGTTTCTGAAGCTTCTGCTGGTGATATTGTTTGTATTACAGGAATCGATCCTTTAAAAATTTCTGAAACTGTTTGTGCATACGGTGAACCTGATGGACTAGAGGCCTTAAGTGTAGATGAACCGACAATCAGCATGACATTTCAAGTTAATGACTCACCATTTGCTGGGAAAGAAGGTAAATTCATTACCACTCGCCAAATTCATGCCAGATTAGAAAAAGAATTATTGCATAATGTAGCCTTAAAAGTTGAAGAAACTGATAGTCCTGATAAATTCAGAGTTTCAGGTCGAGGTGAACTACATTTATCCATCCTATTAGAAAATATGCGCCGTGAAGGATTTGAGATTGCAGTATCTCGCCCGTCTGTTATCATCAAAGAAATTGATGGAGACAAACATGAGCCTTATGAAAATGTATCTATTGATGTTGAAGAAGCATACCAAGGCACTATTATGGAGCGCATTGGCGCTCGCCAAGGTGCATTAAAGGATATGATTCCTGATGGCAAAGGTCGAGTTAAACTTGACTATCTAATGCCATCAAGAGGCTTAATAGGCTTTTATACTGAGTTTTTAACCGCAACATCCGGCACTGGAATACTTAATAAAGTATTTAGCCATTATGGCGTTGTTAAAGGCGGTGAAATGGAATCTAGAAAGAATGGCACTTTAGTCTCTATCTGTGGTGGTAAATCTACTGCCTTTTCATTATTTAATATACAATCACGCGGTAAGCTTTTTATTGGACCTCAAACTGAAGTATATGAAGGTATGATAGTTGGAATACACGCAAAAGATAATGACTTAACTGTTAATATCGTTAAAGGCAAACAGCTTACTAACATGCGAGCATCTGGAAAAGATGAGGCCGTAGTTTTAACAACTCCGATAAAACTAACACTAGAAAGTGCTTTAGATTTTATTGAAGATGATGAGCTTGTAGAAATTACACCTCTAAGTATTCGGCTACGTAAAAAGCAGCTCACTGAAAGTGGACGAAAAAGAGCATCAAGATAAGACTAAAAAACTATAATTTTTTATATTTCACATTCACTTGATTATCTAAAACAGTGCACTCAACACTAATCTCTTGTTCTGAGTTATCAGTATTACGTAAAGTATTAGATTTATAACTTAAATACGTCTGGTTACCAGATTTGACACTTTCAACTTCAGAACTTGACACTAAGGTCAAACCACTAGACATTGTTATTATTCGTGATAACGTTGCATTACACTTCGTTAGATTTTCTTCAGAATTATCCGAAAGATTTGGGTCCGTAACTGGTACTTCAACCTTATCATCACCAAGAGAGCTTGGTACATCAAAATTCGCTGTCATTGGGTCTGCTTCAGATATTTTTGAATAAGGCCCGCTATTTATTTGAATTGTTTCTACGGGATCCGCTTCAGATTGAGGAGTTGTCATAGCAAAAGATCCAATAGATATAGAACTAAGAACTATAGATACGGTAAATATTATTGTTTTATATTTCATATATAAGCCTTTTATTTTAAGTATATATAATTATAGACAAACCTACTCAAAGAGCAGTTACAACACCTATTATTTACCAAATTAGACTCACCTATTTCTATAACCCTCTAAATTAACACCTAAGTCTTCTGGCCCAAAGCTATCAGGGTATAATTTTCTAATACTACTTCTCAGCAACTCGCCTTCTGATCCTGACATTATAACTTCAATGTCTTGCTGAACCACTTGCGAAAACTCACCAATATACTGTCGACACATGCCACAAGGTTTTATTGGTTCCACCAAATTTGATGTTACAGCCAAAGCGGTAAAACAGTATTCTCCATGCGCCACGGCATTATCAATTGCACTACGTTCAGCACAAACACCCATACCAGAAATAACACTTTCAGTATTACAACCTTTATATATATTACCTTTAGTCGTTAAAACAGCAGCACCAACAGGAAAGTCAGAGATGATACAATATGCATTTTTCATGGCCTCAGCTGCTGCTTGAATTAATTTTTCCTCACAAATACCATCCATTTTTTAACTCTCTTTAAAATAAACAACTTAACTAGTAGAGACATATTAGACAAATTTAATAGACATTTCCACTAAATAAACATGGTTACCAATTCACATCAAGCCAGCCAACTAAACGATTTAATTTCATACCTTAGTTATAGGTTTACACTTATAAACATATAGATCCTGTATGATTTAAATTTTTTATCACATCAGTCCATGTATTTATTTAATAAATTAAACAGCCAATATAATATTCAATACCTTCGCCA
>JBLIDR010000111.1:0-6502 GCA_047632655.1 Francisellaceae bacterium
ACTGGCCAGCCTAGCACTTCTAATAAATGGATTTGTCTTGGGGTGTTATCGATTAAATCTAGCCCGCGAACAACATGAGTCACCCCCGAGTCATAATCGTCTACCAGCACAGCCAGTTGATAAGCGTAAAGCCCGTCTTTGCGTTTTAGTATTTGGTCGCCTACTTGCGCTAAATGTTGGGTATATTTTCCGTACACTCTGTCTGTAAAAGAGATCTCCTGTTGTTTTACTAAAAACCGCAGAGCGTAGCCTTTTTCGGCATTAAGATTTGAATGGGCTTGGCAGCAGTTTCCAAGATGAAGACCTGCTTGGTCAGCGAGCATCTTGCGTGAGCAGGCACATGGAAACAGTTTGTCTTTATTTTTTAGCAGGTTCAGTACTTGCTCATATCTAATGGAATGGTGACTTTGTATTTGAACATCACCGTCCCAAACTAAGCCGTGGGCAATAAGTTGTTGAGTAATAAGCGAGTTGGCAGCAGGATCTTCCCTAGGAGGGTCAAGGTCCTCGATTCTGAGCAGCCATTGCCCATTGTAGTGTTTAGCGTCTAAATAGCTTGCGAGGGCCGCTACAAGGGATCCGAAGTGAAGTGGACCGGTAGGTGTAGGAGCAAACCGGCCGATATAAGTCATAAAGCTGCTCAACTAAGGGAAGATCAAGCGATAAATAAATAAAGCACACAACCGTAAAGAGCCCCGAAGGGCCATTGAAAAAAGGTATCTACCCTTTTATTTGCTTTTCTTTCATCTCAGCCAGAGTTTTGCAGTCTATGCAAAGATCAGCTGTCGGACGTGCCTCTAAACGACGCACGCCAATTTCAATGCCACAAGCATCACAATAGCCATAATCGTTATTTTCGATAAGCTCTAAGGTCTTTTCGATTTTTTTGATTAATTTACGTTCGCGATCACGAGTACGAAGCTCCAAGCTAAACTCTTCTTCTTGGCTAGCTCTGTCATTTGGATCTGCATAATTCTCAGCATCGGTCTGCATATGAACTTTGGTGCGATCCGCTTCTTCCATTAACTCCTGCTTCCAGTTGTTTAGAATAGCTTTAAAATGGTCTTTCATTAGACCACCCATAAATTCTTCGCCTTTCTTCTCCTTGTAGGGAGTAAAGTTAGACAATGCGAAATCTTGTTTTGTATCTATTGGCATAAATACTTGCCTCATGTTGACTGATTTAAAAAATCAGACATATTTCCATTACTCGCCCATTTCGTTGTGGGCGATTTTAAAATTCGGCGAAAAACTATCAGATTACTTTCTTCTTATCTACTTTTATTATGAAAAAATGGAGACCTTTAGTTGAAAATCAGGACAATAAGCTAAAAACTTACAGGAAATTACTATGAAAGTGGCCAAACGGCTTAATCACATTGCCCCTTTTCACGTTATGGGCCTACTTGCTAAGGCTAAAAAAATGCAAGCCGAAGGTCGAGATATTATTCATTTAGAGGTTGGGGAGCCCGATTTTTCCAGTCCCAAGGCCGTTATAAATGCTGGAATTAAAGCTTTAGAACAGGGAAGGACACATTATACAGCTGCCACAGGGTTGCCTGAATTAAGACAGGCGATCAGTGGTTTTTACCTAAAGCGATATGGTAAAAAGGTTGATCCAGAGCAAATAGTGATCACACCAGGTGCCTCGGGTGCACTCCAGTTGATTAGTTCTTTATTGGTTAATCCAGATGAAACATTGCTGTTAACAGATCCCGGTTATCCGTGTAATCGTCATTTTTTAGCCAATATAAATGCGTCAGGGGTGTTGGTTCCAACGCTGGCTGAAGACAGTTTTCATTTAACACCATCGCTGGTTGATGAGCATTGGCTGCCATCTACTATTGGCGCCTTGGTTGCCAGCCCAGCCAACCCCACCGGTGCAGTGATGGGGCGAGATGAAATGAAAAAACTGCATCAATCTATTAGCGATAAGAATGGATACCTAATAATAGATGAAATATACCACGGCTTAACGTATGGGTTAGATGCCGAAACGGCGGTTGATTTAGCAGATAAAAAAGGGGCAGTCGACAAAAATGGTAATGTATTCATCATTAATAGCTTTTCAAAATACTTCTCTATGACAGGCTGGCGATTGGGCTGGCTAGTCGCTCCAAAATGGGCAATAAAAGACCTAGAAAAACTAGCGCAAAACTTATTTCTAGCGCCTTCAACACCGGCACAGTATGCGGCTTTGTCATTGTTTAGTGATGATTGCATTGCTGAACTTGAAGCACGGAGAGCTCAGTTTTCAGAACGTTTAAATTATTTATTACCTGCAATCCAAAAGCTAGGTTTTGTTGTATTAGCCAAACCTGAAGGGGCTTTTTATATTTATGCTGATATTAGTGAATTGAAGCATAAGTATAATCAAGACAGTATGGCTTTTTGTTTGTCCTTACTTGAAGAAACAGGCGTAGCCATAACACCAGGAATTGATTTTGGCTCACAGCATGGACATCATTATGTGCGCTTTGCATATACTGCTGATGTTAACGTGTTAAAAGATGCAGTTGCTCGTATTCGACAGTTTTTAAAAACTGATATTACTATTCAATTATAACTAAAAAAGACTTTATTAATGAAATTTCAATTCCCATTACAGAAAGGAAAATGGATAAAGCGCTACAAGCGTTTTATGGTGGACTTAACTTTGCCAAACGGTGAAGAACTAACGGTACACAATGCAAATACTGGGTCTATGAAAAACTGTTATGTAGAGGATGGTGACGCTTGGTACTGGGACAGTAAAAATGAAAAGCGTAAATACCCAAATAGTTTAGAGCTATTAGAGACACCATCTGGCCACATAGCATGTATCAATACCTCTCGCCCTAACTATTTAGTCGCCGAAGCAATAGTAAATGGCACAGTCAAGGAACTGCAAGATTATAATGCTTTAAAAATGGAAGTGCGTTACGGCAATGAAAAAAGCAGAATTGATATTTTATTGTCAGGTGGAGAAAAAGACATTTATGTGGAAGTTAAAAATACCACATTATTAGAAACCACTAAAAATGGGAAGGTCGATCCTGAAGGCGATTCTATAGATGGTATTGGTTTTTTCCCTGATAGTGTTAGTGATCGAGCCAGCAAACATTTACGTGAACTTATGTGCATGGTGGATGAAGGGCACAGGGGAGTAATATTTTTTTGTGTAAACCATACAGGTATAAAAGAAGTAAGACCGGCAGATCATATTGATCCACTATATGGAAGATTACTGCGTGAGGCAAAAAATAAAGGTGTAGAAATACTGGCATACAAAAGTAAAATTACAGATGATGACATTATATTAAAAGATTTTATTCCAGTCGTTCTAAATAAATAACCAAAACTTAAAGGCTAGGGGTGTTAAAAATATCATATGGTATCTTAAAGAAGATTCGAATCTGGGTTTAGATTAAATAATATCTTATTAGAATCTGAGATCAGGTTAAATTATGTCTTACCAGAAGTTAGGAGCTAATTATCGGGTATCCAGTGTAATAATCTATTTTGTCTGAAATAAGAAATGGATTGAAGTTTTAATTATTGTTGTTAATCCATGTTAAGAATTCTTTCCAAAGCGTCCAATAACCACTTTGTACCGAACAGTGTAGAATAGAATCAGCTTTGTAATTATCTTTTGATAACGCAAGCAGTTGCCCGCCTATACTGTGGCAAACAAGATGAAGTGACTGCAAAGGATAAGTAACTTTAGACCAATTTATCATAGTATTAAGGTCTTTCTCTCCCCAATCTCGAATATTAGCTTTTAAAAATTTAATGTTATCATACAAAGATCCACCAATTCCTCTGTAGTCAAAACACACAGTAACATAACCTTGGCTAGCTAAAAATTTAGCAAAATGATAATAATATTGACGTTTAACAGCTGTTGCTGATGCAACTAATATTATACCCTTTACTGGAACTGAAGGTATAAAATGTGAAGTTGCTAATTGATAGTTGTCAGATGTCTTTACATATAAATCTATTATTCGAGAATCTTCACGGACTGCTTTATTAGTGTTTTTTGAGGTCACTTATATTTATCCTTTATCATCTAAATAAAATTTAAATGTCATCGCCAATGTCTCATTGCAAAGCAGACGTCTCTATCCAATTTAAAACATCATGCCAAAATGACTCACATATTTTTTTAAAAAACACCTGAGTACTCCAGTTCTTCAAATCCAAATTGAGAAGGAAATAAATGCCATCTAGTGAGTCTTGCATTACAAAATTTATTTGCAAGGCAATCGACTGATTTTTTAGGTGCATATAAAAATCATCTTCAATGCTAACTATTAAAAGCGGACTGGTATAACGACTAAACTCATGATCTAATACTTTTTTATTATGATATAAAAATTATTCTGATAATGCCCATCGACACCAGTCAAACGCTGTGCTTTTAGACAAAGGTGATGATTTTAATAAAGACATAAACGTAAGTGTGTTAAAAAATAACAGGTAAAATTGGAAAAAATTCCAAGTGGCCAGCATAATTAACTGCATATGGTTAGGCCATAGGCGCCAACAGCTTTTTTGAGAGGCAATAGTGATAAGTCTCTTTACACTCTTATAGTTATTTAAAAAACCAAATAATTGACCTCCAATACTATGGCCTAGTAAATAAATATCATTATAGCCTATTTTCAGTTCACCCCAGTTAATAATCCCTTGGAGATCATACTTCACCCAATCTAGGATTTTTTAACAATCTGGTTTTGGATTCAGTTATCCTAAATAAAACTTTGATTTCTCGTTCGTTTTCTATAAAAAACTATTTTCATGTTTTCTGGATCAATTAAATTTAGATCAATATATTTTATCGTGATCGTATGTTGCTGGATTTTCGGCAATCAAATTAGCTAATTTAAAATCTAATAAAATTAGCCATATCGTACTGATCCAAACACCCAGTTGGGAAGATATTAAGGCATGGGCAATTGGGCGTGATAGTAATGGTGTATTATGAAAACCAATTATTGGTCAATTGACCTTGATGGCTTTGAAGAAAAAATATCGGCGAATGGTATTCAAGTGTTATTGCAAATCCAGATAACTCTGAAGAATTTTCAAGACATACACTTACAAATGAAAAAGGCATTAAAGAACTTATTCCCCATGCTGTCTGTGTTACTTTTGATGACTATGGACATTCCCCTGAGATTGAAAGCCCAGTTAAATTTTAAAATATGTTGAAATTATTTATTTCAAATACGCACAATCAATACAATAGTGGATTCAACTCAGCACCCGTCTAGTGAGGCCTTAGCTTTTGATGGCGTTTTAACCGTCTCAGTGGCATGCTTTTTGTATGAATAAAAAGTCAGTTATCTAAAGTTTTCGGGACGACCCGAACAGTTTTAATGCTTAATTCATTATAAGACTGATCTAGTCTGGACGACCAGTGTTCTCTCTGTGATTTAAAAAAGGGTTTTACACATGGCAATACTACCGAGAAAAACACATAAAGCATTTACTGAGCTTCCTATTGTTGATATTGCTTTATTGTTTTCAGATGATTCAGTTGATCGATCATTAATAGCAAAGGATTTAGACAAAGCGGTTCGCGATGCAGGATTTTTCTATTTAAAGGGGCACCAAATTGCGCCTGCGCTAATTGAAAATTTAAAACAGACCGTTAAGGCCTATTTTGCGCAAGATGAAAAAACGAAGATGTGCGATTATATCGGCTTATCTAAAAATCACACAGGTTATGTGCCTAGGGGCGAAGAACAATTTTACAATGCTGAGCCCACCAATAAAACTCCCGACTTAAAAGAAGCATATGATATCGGACCCGATTCGCCCAGTCTAATGACACGTTTTGAGCAGCATGCACACACAAACTGGCCTGTACTTGATAGATTTAAAACCGATGTTAAAGCCTACTATGACGCCATGTTAGAATTAAGTAGAACACTATTCAAAGGTTTTGCATTGGCATTAAATTTACCTGAAGACACCTTTACCAAATATTTGACTCTGCCACCCAGTCAGCTCCGCTTGATACATTATTTTGATAATCCAAATGCGAAGGAAACTGATTCTGGTATCGGCGCCCATACAGATTATGAGTTCTTTACTGTGTTACTGCCAACTTCTCCTGGTCTACAGGTACTTAATGGGGCTGATGAATGGATCAATGTTCCATTATTAGATGATTGCTTCGTAATTAATATTGGTGACATGATGGAGCTAGTAACCAATGGTCAATATACAGCAACTTCTCATCGTGTTAGACAGGTTAAAGAGGAGCGTTATGCCTTTCCATTTTTTTCAAGTCTGGATTACGATACTACTGTGGCACCTATTGCATCGCTGTTTAAAAAAGACGAAAAGTCACTATACGAAGCTGTAATTTGTGGTGATCACTTGCTTGCGCAAACAATGCAAACGTTTCGTTATCTAAAAGAACGTACTGCTCATGGCGAAGTATATTTACCTGAAAACTCCCATTCTTTATTATCTTTTGGCCAAGCTTCAGTTAAGGAGAGTCGAAATG
>JBLIDR010000112.1:0-6384 GCA_047632655.1 Francisellaceae bacterium
CATATCAACAATAACCTATTCTGTCCATGCACTTAATTTGCTTTCTTTACTTGATCTAACTCAAACAAAATCTATTATAAGCGTATCTTTATTTGTATATGGAATATTTCAAATCCCTTGGGGCATTATATCAGACCGTTTCGGACGTAAAATAGTGTTAATCATCACACAATTTTTCATTATTTTATCCCTATTCATGTGCTTACTATCAAACAGTTATATTATGTTTTTAATAGGTACAATCGTTCTATTCTCTGCAACATCAGCATGCGCTGTTTTAGCTAGGGCACCAGTAGTCGATACCTTCAACCAACATGAAATGGTTATACCTATGGCCATTATGAGCATTACTGCTGTGTTAACCCCAATTTTTTTCTTAATCTACACTCATTTTTTATTCTTATACTTCAGCTATAAAGCCTTAATTATAACAGCAATCATCATTAATGTAATTTTCACGATTTTCTATGCATACTTCTTCAAAGAAACCTTACCAAATATAAAATATATTTCAATACATAACATTTATCATGAAATACGCCTTCTTTGTTCCTCAAGTAAATTCCTAATGAATTTGGGTTTGTTTGCAATAATAGGAGGCTTAACATATTCAATATTTTTTACCTTCAATATTACCTTAGAATCTACATTCCATTTACATTTAATGATGACAAATATTTTTTTGATTATATTAGTAATTTCATTTATTGTAGGGTCATTTATATCAAGACTATTCACCCACAATATGGAGAGGTATATAATTTTAGCTGGAATTTTAGTCATTTTCTCTTCATTACTACTAACTTTATTACACATGTTGGAGATAGATTTCATTATTTCTCTAGCCATCTTTTCTGCACTTATTTCGTTTGCCGGAGGTGTTATTTTAGCTTTAGTTAATTCATATTTAGGGATAGTATTTAAAAAATATAATAGCCTTATCCCGGGCTTAACATCAGGCTCAAGAGCGATAGTTATGTCGATGACAATGCCCATTCTTCTATGTTCAAATGCTAATGACTTAATTATTTTATCTTTAGGCTTCGCTTTAATCATTTTTGGGTTGTTAATGATTCATTTTTTACCATTTATCTATCATAAATTCACTGTTTTAAAATTGATTTCATAATTACATGCGGTGCCGATTCAAGTGTGCTATAGTTATTAAAGTTTTACATCATAAAAGCTATGGGATTTAGTGAAAATCCCATACTAAAAGATAGCTAAATATTCGACCATAGAAAGATCATTCTGGAAAATAATGCAGCCACAAGGAATATAATGAACAAAACTGAACATACCATATCCGAGATAGCAAAATTATTAAATGGTGAAATTAAAGGTGACCAAGATATCAAAATTAACTCAGTTGCAACATTAGGGAATGCAGCAGAAGGTCAAATTAGTTTTTTATCAAACCCAAAATATATTAATTTATTAAAAACCACTAAAGCATCCGTCGTTTTACTAACTGAACAAGCTGCAAGTTTGTGCCCAACTAATACCATTACAATTACTGATCCATATTTAGCGTTTGCAACCATAGCGAGTTTATTTGATAAATCTCCCAAAGTCGCGCCAGGCATTGAAAGTACAGCCAGTATATGTGAAACTTCAGAAATCCACAAAAATGTTTGTATCGGCAAAAATGTTGTAATTGGATCATATTGTAAAATTTCAGAAGATGTATCGATAGGAGCCAATACAACTGTTTCAGATTATTGCACTCTTTCGAAAAATGTTAAAATTAAAAGCAATGTTGCGATATATCATGATGTTAGAATTGGTGAAAATACTATTATTCATGCTAACTCTGTTATCGGAAGCGATGGATTTGGAAATGCCAAAGATGCGCAAGGAAATTGGATTAAAGTGCCCCAACTGGGTGGTGTAACAATCGGTAAAAATGTTGAAATTGGCTCATCAACTACTATTGACCGAGGAACAATTGATGATACTGTTTTACATGACGGTGTTAAATTGGATAATCAAATTCAAATTGCACATAATGTAATAATTGGTGAAAACACCGCTATGGCAGCCCAAGTTGGTGTAGCCGGTAGCACCACAATTGGTAAAAACTGCCTCTTTGCTGGACAAGTTGGCGTAAATGGTCATATTACTATCTGTGATAATGTCGTAATTGGCGCTAAAAGCACAGTGATTAAGCCAATAAAAGAACCAGGTCTATATCAATCAACCATTCCTGTAAAGCCTCATATGCAATGGAAAAGAATATTGGCTGGAATTTATAAACTAGATAAAATGCCAAGAGAAATTAGAGCGCTCAGAAGAAAGAAATAATCTTATTCAAAAAGATATTTTTCCAGATGAATAATTAACAGGCCCCTTCATATATTTAAACATAACTCTTTTATCAATTAAGCTTAAAAATAAAATAATCGTACTCTCAGGCAAAATAACTCGGGTGAACTTTAGTTGATTAATTGAAGTCACGTTAGTTTTATCTAATTTAAAAATCTCCGCCGCAAATTTAATCACCCAGTCAACTTGGACGACTCCTGGCAACACTGGAGTCCCAGGAAAATGACCGTCAAAGTAAATGATTTCTTGCGGGATAAATAAAGTTAATTCAACCTCGTGACATTCAGGAGAAATATATCGCTTGATTATTTTAGGGTATTTCATTTTTATTATTCTCAAATAAAGCCTTAATATCAGATAATAGTCTTTTACCCTGAGTGCTTGTAGGGATATCTTCTACATACCTAAATTTTTTAGGCAATAAAATTCGATCAAAATAATTTAATAAATAGTTAATTAGTTTTTTATTTAATATTAATTTTCTGTTTGATATTAAAAAGCGACTACCATCAGAATTAAGCTCTATGACTATTGCTACATATTGACGATTTGACTCCAAAGCTAATGCATAAGCATCTTGGACAAATGAATGTTGTTTAATCTGATTTTCAATTTCTATTAGAGATATACGTTTTTCTTCAATTTTGACAATACGATCAGATCTTCCTAATAATTCAAAGCTCTTATCTGAATTAAACCTCACTTTATCTCCCATTAAAAAATACTCATCCTGATCATCAGTGAAAAAAGCAGAATGCACCTTCAAACATCTAGTATCATCAGAAGTAAAAGATACTTGAGGCAATAGAGACCATCTTATATTATTTTTTTTCTGCTGACGATAAGCGACACCACCAGTTTCAGTACTACCCAAGATTTCATATGGATACAAACAAAACACTTGAAAAACTATCTCAGCATATTTTTTTTCTAATAAGCCTCCAGAAGAAAAAATAAATATTTTTGAACAAGAGTTATCTGTAATCCTATTGACAGTCAATCGTTTTAATAATGCTGGACTACTTACTAGCATAAATGGCTTAGCATTAGATTTAAGTAACTCTATCTCTTCTGGATAATTTAAAATAGGTAGATTTATCGTTCTACCTTGTTGTAAGGGCCATAAAATCAAAAAAATTAAACCGTAAATATGCTGATGCGAGACTGTTGCATATATGTTTATATCCCTTATTCCATTTATAAAAGTTCTCTCTAAAACAGAAATTTCACAAAATAATTGCTTTAAAGTTCGTACCACTTTTTTTGCTTTACCAGTAGAACCTGAAGTAAATAAAATAATTTCTTGATTTTCATGAAAGACTAAATTATTTATACTTTTATTAGGGCATATGTTTGAATATGATTTAATGTTATCCTCATTCAAAATAAAATCATATTCAGCTTCAAAATCAAGCAAGGTTCCTGTTTGATTATTAGGAAGCAAAATTGGAATTTTATTTAATACCAGGCAAGCAAAAAAAGAGATAGAAAACTGATAACTATCTTGAAAACATAATGCAATTCTGTGCCCAGTGATAGATTTTAACTCAACAACTGACTGAATATCATTGAAAAACTCTGATAAGAGAATAGATCTATCATTTATCTTGAAAGCAGGTCTATTAGCTTCTTGCTTAAAATTAAAAAGATCAATCAAAGTATACTCAGTCATTATTTTAACTTAATCGCTTATGTTTTTGTTTCACAAGAATCCGAATTAAAAATTCAATTGCAAAAAATGTTCCAATTAAAATATAGGAAATAAATCCATTATACAAAGCCCAAACCTTCATTGAAGCAAATAAAACAGTCAATAAAGAAATCAATCCATTACAAACAAAAAACATACACCAAGCAATAGTAACCTTGTATGTATAAGCAATGGCTTCTGGTGGTAAATCTGGCTGTGTTATTCTAGCTAACCTTTCTATGATGCACGGCTGATGAGTTAAAGAATAAACAAAAATAGTTAAAAACAATAAATTAATCATCACTGGATATAGCTTAATAATTGACACACTACCTGAAATTGCACCCAGTAAACAAATAATTATACCCACAAGCGTAATTAACATAGTGGGAATTTTTAAAGGCGTGTAAGAAACCTTTTTATTAATTAACATTAGTCTGAGCAAAAAGATGAATGCAATAATCAAAATAATATAACGTAAATTAAAATGATCAATCCCTAAGTAAATAATAAAAGGGTAACCTATAATCAGTATTGCTATAATTCCAGCAAGAATTTTACGCATTTATTTTGATAGCTCTTTATGAATAATAGTCACAACATCATCAATAGTTCTTACAGATTTAAATTCTTCAGGATCAAATTTACGTCCAGTAATAGACTGTAAATGCACAATCAAATCCACTGCATCAATACTATCAAGATCTAGATCTTCATAAAGTTTAGACTCAAGAGTAACTTCATTTTCAGGAACTTCAAATAGCTCAGTAAGAATTTTTTTAAGCTCGATTAATATATTATCTTGCGATGATTCCATAATTACTTTCCATTCTCTTTAATAAACTTAACTAAGCTATTAACTGATTTAAAATATTCTTTGGCATGGTCATCATCTGAATTAATAGTAATATTATATTTCTTCTTGATTGCGACACCAAGTTCTAGGGCATCAATTGAATCTAGACCCAAGCCATCACCAAATAATACCTCGTCCACATTAATATCATCTGGAGTCATATCTTCTAAATTTAAAGTATGAATAATGAGCTCTTTCACCTCAAGGATTAAACCGGTCATCTTTATAATTCCTTTTCTAATTGCTTGGTTAAATATTTAGTTAAGTGCCTAGCGGCTAATGAAGGGTTACCAGCTTTGTGCAAAAAGTCATTGGGTTCCACCTTCTCACCTACACTCACTAAATACTCAACTTTATGCTCGGGTACTTTATACCATTTACTCTGTTTTGTTAATGAGCTTTGAGTCGTTTTTATATGAATAAGACGAATTGGCATATTCATACGAATGGCAATATTTGCCGCCCCTCTTTGTAATTTTAGCGGTTGATTGGGAGTTGTACGAGTTCCTTCTGGAAAAAGAAGCAAATTATGTTTATTCTTTTTAGTGAATTTTATCATTTCAAGCATGTTATCAGCTTGTATATTAGGGATATATTTTGCCGTACGCACCATTCCTTTAACATAAAAATTATACCATATACTTTCTTTAATAATGACATCACATGATTTAAGCTTTGAAACTATAATGACATAGTCAATCAATGTTGGGTGATTACTAATGAAAAGACAGCCTGTATCAGATTGTAATTTCTCAATACCTTCAAAAGAACAATTTATCAAACCAAAGTACTGCATTAAACGTCTAAAAAAACGAAAGGACAAATAGATTATATATTGCGCCCTTCTCTGCTTTTTTTTGGTGAAAGATATAACAACAGGAAATATTATATAACCGATAAACAAGCCCCCTATCGCAAAAGTCACAAAAGATATGCCTGTGCCCACGACCCTCCAAACATAATTAAGGTAATATAAAACCCTACTCATTATGATTTTTGTGCCAACTAATTTTTTGTTGTGAAAAATCTTGATCTAAGTAAGATTCATTTTGATTCAGATACCAAGATAAAAACATTAATGCATTAGGTATATCTTGTTTATTTTCTGAAGAAATATTATTCCTATTTTGTGACTTTATAGTCCAGTAAATATAATTTTTAAGTTTATTTTGATTTATATCATTTTGTTTCTCAAGAACAAAGCTTAATGCAAAACAATGGTTGTTTAAAGGGGTATAACATAAATATGGCTCAGGTATGTAATCATCATAGACAGTAATTAAGACCTTATCCCTGGGATTTAAATCTAACCAAACTAACGCATCCATCATCCCCATGCAAAAAGTATCTTTACCGGCAGCAATTGCATTCATATTTTGCATTAATTTCTGAATAATTGAAAAAAGACCTGAAGCTGTATTATGCACTGATTGTGCGAAATTCATGGGTGAGAGCCCTTCATTCTTAGCGATGTTTTGCAATAATCTAACAGAACGATTTAACTCTCCGTGCT
>JBLIDR010000113.1:0-6358 GCA_047632655.1 Francisellaceae bacterium
AGTTTATTGAATCAAATTCATTATCCCAATGTTCTAATGATTTTGAGGTGCATATTAGCCAAATAACCAGATATTTCAAGCAGATAGAAAAGCATATAGCTTGTCCTATTTTAGTGAAAAAAGGCCTACTGAGTGTGGCAAGTGAAGAAATTAAGCAGCATTTACCAGCTTTAGAAGAATTCATTGCTATATTAGAGCCTTTACTGATGGAAAATGAAAAACTAAAACTTTACTTTCCGATTTTTATTGCCCATATCTTTGTTGAACAGGTTTTAAATTCACTACAAGTAGATGCTCTGCAAATTTCTAGCTATTCTCATGCCTTAATTAGGAACTATGGTCTACTTGCAAAACATGAATTGAATACATATGACCTTATATATATTAACCACGAGCACGAGCATTTAATTAACTCAAATTTATGGATTCAGAAATATAAATATTCTTGTCGAGTGAAACTGTATGCGACTCAAAAATATCTAGATCTAAGCCCCCCTCTTGATTCACCTAGTGATCTTTCACAGCATCATTGCTTATGTTTTTCTAATCAAGATCAGAATGAATGGACGTTTGAAGATAAACTAGGTAGCAAACAAAAAATTATAATTAACTCTGATTTACTTATTGATACTACCTTCATGCAATCATTGGCAGCAGGCGAGTCAATGGGTATTGCAAAATTGGAACCGTCAATTGCTGGATATTTTAAACCAAATAATTTAATTCCTGTTTTAACTGACTATCTTTTGGAAAAATCTGAATGGGTAGTCTATGTGAAAAAAGACTGTCACCACCCTCAATTAAGCAAATGTTTAGATAAAATTATAGCTTTGTTAAAAGTCGTCAGTGAGTGAATTTTGAATTATAACTAATAATGGTTTTAAGTTTCTATGATTGCAGTTTTTATTTACGTATAAGGTTGAAGAAGAAGATTGCATGGTGAAATCATTTAAAATTTCTACCATATCTTGTCTCTTATAACCATTTACTAGGTTCTCACTTAAAATTGCAATTCCAGCACCAGCATCAACAGCAAGGGCGGCTAAGGCCTCACTGTCTATAATTAAATTTTTTAAGGTTGAAATTGTAATATTTTTTTTATGCTTATCAGTAAAAGTCCATAAATTTACGTTACTGTTGCTAGAGATAATACAAGTATGATTTGCTAAGTCACTTGGTCTACATATTGGTTCATTTTTTTGTAGATATTTATTAGAGCTATAGAGTTTTTGAGTCAAGTGTTGCCTATATACTTTTTTCCATATCATAGGATTTAAATATATGTCGTATTCAGACCTAATTAATATAACATCCATATTGCTGATGATGTGTGGGGAAAATGTGGGGTGATTTAAAAAAAATGACATACTTGATGTTATTAATTCAATATCAAGTATGTCCACTTGTTTTTTAAGTTCCGGAATATAATATTTCGCATTAATGTATGATGAAACAATAGGCATGAATAATCTTAGTTTTTTTGACCCCTGTTGATTATGTTCAATAGAGTTAGAGTAGTTCCTCATTATGAGCATAAGAGGTTCATATATCTTGATAGCCTGCTCTGTTAGTTGATATTCATTATTTAATCTTAAAAATAAAATAGTTTTTAGTTTTTCTTCTAATTTAGATATAGATCTGGTGCATGTGGGTTGAGATACGTTTAACGCCTCTGATGTTTTTTGTATAGAGCCAGTTTTTATAAACAGTTGAAATATTTTTAATTCTTGAAAGGTTATTGTGTCAATTTTTTTAAGTTGTAACTTTTCCATAATTTCTGAACTGAATATACATTTATTATTTTACTGTAGCAACACATTCGCAATTATGCAGGCCTTTTTATATTATATAAACCTAGATTAGACATTCAAATCTATATTGTATTAGGACTAGAAAGAGCTGAGATAAGCAAATGACCAATAAAACCTTTCAATATCAGCATGATAAATCTGCTTATCCTGATTTTTGACGTATAGAGGTGTTGTTGAATAAATCAAATTATAATCAGTTATATTAAATTCAGTTATATTAAATTGAGTTAAGATATCTTTAAAGTTCAGGCTACCTGTTAATTATGCCATACAGGTACAATCAAGAAGATACCGTAAATTCAAGAAATCTAAATACAAAGTAACTAACTGATTTGATTATAATGAATCACTCTGTAATCTTCGTGATATTACGATTTGAGCCGCTCAAATATTTTTAATTAAAAAACGATTAGATTGAAGTGTCATGTATATTTTTATAATGTATGGTCTAAGTAATATTTTTCATTCGTAATTAAATAGTTATATGTTACAGATATAATTAATGAAGTATATTTCACGCATTAATTTTCATTTAGTCTATAATATATATTTAAGTAAAATTAATTTAAGGATCTCCAATGGAAATATCTAAACTGTTAGAAAATAATAAAGCATGGGCTGAAAGTGTTGTAAAAGCTGATCCAAACTTTTTTGATGCGTTATCTCATCAACAAAGTCCTAACTATTTATGGATTGGTTGTGCTGATAGTAGAGTACCTGCAACGCAAATTGTTGATTTACCTCCTGGTGAGATTTTTGTTCATAGAAATATTGCAAACATGGTTGTACATACTGATTTAAATTGTTTATCCGTAATTCAATATGCTGTTGAGGCTCTTGGTGTGGAACATATTATTGTTTGTGGTCACTATGGCTGTGGTGGCGTTAAAGCTTCGATGGAGCACAAACATCTTGGGTTGATTGATAATTGGTTGCGCCATATTAAAGATGTATATCGATTTAATCACACTCAATTACAGGGTATCAAAGATGATAAACAGAGATTTGATAAATTATGCGAGCTTAATGTAGTTGAACAAGTGGCTAATGTTGCGAATACAACAATTGTTCATAAAGCATGGGAAAACAGCTTAAATTTAACTATCCATGGTTGGATATATTCATTAGATAATGGTTTGATTAAAGACCTTGGTATCAGTCTTGGTTTAAAAGAATTTAATAATAAATAGGTAATAATTATATATTTACTATATGCTTATATCGGCTTATTTTAACCGATAAGCTTAAATTAACAGTTATAAGGTAAATCATATGAAAAGAATAAATAAATTGTGGTTTACGTTTTTATTATTGTACATAGTTTTGATATTGGTTACTTTGAAATTTTCATCAAGTTATACCAGTTTTCTATTTAAAGTTGAAAAGGATGTTCCGGCCTTATCATCTCCAGTTAACGTTACTAAAATCCATAGGTTTAGTCAGGGGAATTATAACCATGCTTCAACTATGGCTACGAATGGTGATGATCTTTATGTTTCTTGGTATGGTGGTCCGAAGGAACATGTGCCGGCAGTGAGTATATTTTTCGCTTCAGGAAAGACAGTTGATGGTAAATTGATTTTTTCAAAAACGATAAATGTTGTTGACCAATCTACCATTGAGGTGCGAGAAGGGCGCCACATACATACTTTGGGTAACCCTATCTTATATCAAGGTAAACATAAGTTGTGGTTATTCTTTGTTACCACCTTTGGCGGTTGGGCTACTTCCAGTATTAATCAAGTATATTCAACAGATGGTGGTCAAACCTGGTCTGATCCTAAAATGGTTATCACTTCAGCGTTATTTAATATGAGTACTTTAACCAGAGGTAATCCAATTAAGCTTCAGGGTGGATTATTTGCTATCCCTATGTATTATGAGTTGGCAACAAAATCCGGAATTTTTATTGTTTTCAATGAAGAAGGCGAAGTGGTAAATATAAGAGAAATGTCTTGGAATACATTTACTTTGCAACCACTTGTTATACCATTGTCTAGCACCAAGGCATTAGCTTTTTTTAGGAGAGCCGGGCACTCAATTAAAAAAGCCTATTATTCATATACAAATGATGGAGGCTATTCTTGGAGTGATTCCGTGCCTACTATTTTAGATAATCCAGATAGCGGAATATCTGCATTTAGAACAAAATCAGGTATAGCAATGATTTATAACAATGAAACTGACTCAAAAAGATCAAATCTTTCTATTGCTACAAGTTCGCTTCCATATAAAGATGAATGGCATCAGGTATATTCATTTTCTAACCCTAAGCAAGTTCAAATGTCTTATCCTTTTACCATTATATATAAAGGCTCTTTTTATCTGTCATATTCTGCAGATAGCAATCACGCAATCGAATTAGTAAAATTGAAATAGGTATAGGTGTAATTATGTATATTTACAATTCATTATCGTCTCTTCTGTTTATAAATGTATGCTTCTGGGGTTTGTTGCATTTGTTTATTCAGAAAAAACAATATAATTTTTATTTTCTATTAGCGTTGAGCATCTTGAGTCTCATTCCCTTCGCCGGAAACTATATGAGCTTGGTGAACTTAGTGAGTGGTATGATAAATACTCCTAGTATCAGCTCAATTATTTTAGCAGCTGTAATATTGTTCTCATACTTTAAGTCAGATTCCGTTAGAGTATCTATGCTAAAACAGTATGATTTTGCATTGATTGCCATGTTCCCCGTTATTATTTTTATTTATTTTTTACCAATTTCAGTTGTAGGTTTTTTTACCTATTCATTTGGTTACAATCCACTTATTCTAATGATTGTGATATCGAGTTATGCCTTGGTATTGTTATTAATATCGAGAGATTTTTTATTATTTAATATTATATGTTTATTAGCTATTTTTTCTTATCAATTCAAATTTTTAGGCCATAATTTTTGGAATTATTTAATTGATCCAGTGATTGTCATTATGTTAGTTGTTTGTGTTTTAAGCCTCATAGTTAAGGCTGTCCTTAGTAAGTGTTTTTATAATAAGCATGCATAAATATAATCATCATAGGTTCAATACAAGCTGATTTCATTTACATACTTCTGTCAGTAGCTCTTATTAGGTGACTATTAATATAGGTATAACTCATAATATTGTATGTGTTTGATCAATTATGAAAATAGTTTATAATATATGTTCTTAATAAAATAAAGACTTGTCTATTATTAGTTCAATTCAAAATCAGAGTAAAATTATTTATGCAAACTGGAATAATTAAATATTATAATCATATTAAAGGTTTTGGCTTCATAATATGTGAATCAACAAATAAAGAATACTATATTCATTCAAGTAAGATAAAATATCAGCTGAAGTTAATGAAAGGTGATAAAGCTGAGTTTGAGCCAGTAGAAGAGAATGATAAATTACAAGCGATTAACGTGGAATTAATTTTTGATTGAGTCTTTAAATAATTTCTTTCATCACATATAAGCATGATTTTATTTATTCAAATTCCTCTATGCCAAGTTATAAAGATAACTAATGTGTAATGGAGTTTAAATTATATAAAAGAATGTTAATGCTTAACCAGTATAGTAATGAAAATAATGATAATTCCAATTAGTATTGAAAAGATAGGCTGTATTTTTTTTTGCTCATAAGATGCTGATCTAGACCTAGATTTAGTTATAAATTCGAATGCTTTTGCTATTACCTTTCCAGTAAGACGTGGAAAGGTAATGCAGATAACCCCTATTGTTATAGCGATGATTATTTCCATTTACTTAGCAGCTATCCCTTTTAGGCGATACAATAAAATACCGCTAATAATTAAACCTATAAAGCTCATAATGAGGACTGAAGAAACTCCAAAATAAATCATTATGAAACCAGTTAAAAATGTAGTTAAGCCAAAGCACAAAGCCATAATTGAACCAGTTACGCCCATAATCCACCCCTGCTCATTGTCTCCAACTTGGTTCGAGAATAATGCAATGATTCCTGAATATGCCACAGCCATTGAAGCGCCAATAATTAAGTTCAAAGTCCAGTTGGCATATAAATTATGGAGAGTGAAAATGGCTATTATGCAAATTCCTGTAATAATTAATGCAATGCTAACGACTTTTCTTAAGTTGTATCGGTTAGATAATAAATCAATTAAGTAGCCGCAACCAATGCTGAATCCAAGCCCCATTACAGCTAAAAATAGAGAATTACCTAAAACAGTAAATCCGTAAGTATCACTCATATATAATGAAATGAATGCAAAATAATTACTCCAACCAAACATCATAATCAACATAATAACTGACAATTTCCAAATTTTTTCGTGTTTGAATGCTGAGATGAAAATATTAATTGCATGATGTATACGAATTTTGACTTTATCAGTCTTATAAAAAGTTTCTTCAAAGAAAATATATAATAAAAAAGCATTTATGGCTGACAGGATGGCAGCAAAATATAATGGCGTGGCAAAATTAAATAAATAAAAGATGCGCGGTTCTGATAAGATGCCGCCAATAATTGGACCAAAAACAAAACCCAAAGAAACGGCTAATAATATTAAGCCAATGTTCCTAACCT
>JBLIDR010000114.1:0-6351 GCA_047632655.1 Francisellaceae bacterium
TTAAATTTTCTTTCTTGTTGGAAGCTTTTCGAAGAAACAAATAATGATAACCTATCGTTAGATTTCATCTCAGTTGAAAAATA
Source organism: Francisellaceae bacterium (assembly GCA_047632655.1). Lineage (GTDB taxonomy): Bacteria > Pseudomonadota > Gammaproteobacteria > Francisellales > Francisellaceae > CAJXRW01. The sequence continues at coordinate 84 of JBLIDR010000114.1, forward strand.
TCCATTAAGCTGCGAGCAATTAACTCAGGCTTTATCATTGTGGCCTGATTTGAATGATTATACTCAGCAATTAATTAATCATTATCCTGAAATTTATAATGGCACCGTTCAGATTTTTTTTTCTGATAAAGTAACCTTAACTCTAATTTTTGATGATGCTTATAAAGCCTATTCTAGGCGAGAACAAAAAATTGATGCGTGGTTTTTAGATGGTTTTTCTCCAAGCAAAAATTGTGAAATGTGGTCTGATAATTTATTTGATGAAATAGGGCGGCTTTCATATAGCACAACAAAGAATGCAACAACCATTGCAACTTTCACCGCAGCATCGCTAGTAAGAAAGAACTTAATACGTATTGGTTTTAATATTGAAAAGCGTAAAGGATTTGGTAAAAAAAGAGAAATGTTAACCGGGGCTTTTCTGGATAAAACTCTAAAATATAAAACCACCATTCCAGCTTATTACTCAATACCAAGTAATTTATCTATAAAAGACTTGAGGGTAGCTATTGTTGGCTCTGGTTTAGCTGGTTGTGCAATGGCATATGAGTTTGCTAAATTTGGGATTAAATCTGACATTTATGAAAAAAATACTGATATTGCAATGGGAGCTTCTGGCAATGAAGCCGGTATAGCTCATCCTTATTTAAGCTTGGATGGTAATGTTTCAGATTTGCTTTTCACGCAAGGATTTTTACAGTTAAATAAATTTTTAAAACAAAATGAAAATAAAATAGCCTTTCATAATCAACCGACTATTGTTGAATTTAATAAACGAAAGAATCTTACCTATTACGAAAAACTTTTGTCAGGTAGAAATATTAGTTCTAATATAGCTAGCGTAATATCAGCCGGTGAAGCATCTAAGATCTCTGGTATTGATATTAATGAATCGATGCTTCTATACCCTTCGGCGATTTCTATAAATCCTAAAGAGTTATGCCAGTTATGGCTAAACTTATCAGTCGGATATAATCAAATATTTTTTGATCATCAAGTGCTGGATATTAAAAAAACTAATGTTAACTGGCAGTTGATTTTTAGCTCAGGAGAAATAAAGAAATATGATTCTGTTATTTTTGCAGGTGGTTATGATCAGTTTCAAAACCTATCATTATTGGATGATATTAAAGTAGAATCTGCTGGCGGACAAGTCGATATAATTGTTAACAGCCAGTTGAAATGTACTTATATTAATTCAAATTATTTTGTTCCGTTAGATAAAAATAAACTATTAATTGGTGCCACCTTTCGACCAGATAAAGACTTGAGTAATGAATTTAGGCAGCAAGATTTTAATAACAACATGAGAGGTTTACCGTTTGGTGTAAATAAAGATAATTCATTGCTATTTAGTAGAGCTTCAACGCGGTGTACTACTTTGGATCATCTACCTATTATTGGAGCATTACCAAATTTTGAATTATTTGAAAGTTATTACAAAGACAATATTAAAAATGGTACCGTCGACAATCGTATGCAGTTATGTCCCTATCACCAAGGTTTATATATCTCTTCTGGCTTTGGATCTAAAGGGTTGAGCGGATCTCTTCTTTCTGCTCAAATTATCCGTGCACTAATTCTTAATAAAAACCTACCTATATGCTCAAGTATATATAAAGCAATTCATCCTGGACGTTTTAGATCTAGGGGTTTTAGGTGAATTCTTTATTAATTAAATAAAAATCATAGAGTTATTTATTAATCATTATTTATAGATAATCACTGTAATATCACACCTAATATTTTGTTATAATGAGTACACAAATTTTATCTTAATTTAGGTGTGGAAAATGGAAGAACGTAAAAAACAGGCATTAGATAGTGTTTTCTCTCAAATTGAAAAACAATTTGGTAAGGGTTCAATCATGCGTCTTGGTGATGAAGGTGTTAATAAAGATATTGAAAGTATTTCGACAGGTTCACTAGGCCTTGATATTGCTTTGGGTATAGGTGGTTTACCAAAAGGACGCGTTGTTGAAATTTACGGGCCTGAGTCATCCGGTAAAACTACTTTAGCTTTGCAAACTATTTCTGAGTGTCAAAAGAAAGGTGGGACAGCAGCATTTATTGATGCTGAACATGCCTTAGATCCAGTTTATGCTGAAGCATTAGGTATTCAGTTAAACGATTTAATAGTTTCTCAACCGGATACGGGTGAACAAGCTCTTGAAATTGTTGACTCCTTGGTTCGCTCAGGTGCAGTTGATATGATTGTTATTGATTCTGTAGCCGCCCTAACACCAAAAGCTGAAATTGATGGTGAGATGGGTGACTCACACATGGGTCTTCAAGCTAGATTAATGTCTCAAGCTTTGAGGAAATTAACGGCTAATATTAAACGTTCAAATACATTGGTTGTCTTTATCAATCAACTTAGAATGAAAATAGGTGTGATGTTTGGGAATCCAGAAACAACAACTGGTGGTAACGCGCTTAAATTTTATGCTTCTGTGCGTATAGAAATTCGTAGAAGCACACAGATTAAAAAAGGTGATGATGTTCTCGGTAATGAAACCAAAGTTAAAGTGGTCAAAAATAAAGTATCCCCACCGTTTAAACAGACGGTCTTTGATATTTTATATGGACAAGGAGTCTCTTTAGAAGGTGAATTGATTGATTTAGGTGTGAAACATAGCTTAATGCAAAAAGCTGGTGCTTGGTATAGTTTTGAGGGAACACGAATTGGTCAAGGAAAAGATAATGTGCGCCAATACATTAAAGAAAACCCTGAAATGAAGGCAAAGCTAGATACGATGTTGCGTGATCTTTTGTTACCAAAAAGAAAAAAAGAAGCTAAAAAAGTTAAAGAAGAATTAAGTGCTAAAAAAGCATAGAAATTATTTAATTTATTTACTTTCAAGACGTGAATACTCTTGTCTTGAACTGTCTAATAAATTACAAAAACGTGAACTTTCAGAATCAGATATAAAATTTTTGCTTGATGATGCAAAAAAAAATAACTGGCAATCTGATAGGCGTGTTGCTGAAAGTATCATGCGCATTCAATTAGCAAAATTTCGTGGTAAAAATAAAGTTATTCAGGCCATGCACCCTAAAGGTATTTCGTCAGATCTTATTTCTGAAGTGTTCGCTGAATTTAATGCTGATTGGTTCGAGCTTGCAATTAAAAATTACCAAAAAAAATATAGCATTGATTCTGATCTGTCGGAAGAATTAACTTTTTTGGAAAAACAAAAGAGATCCAAATATTTAGCAGCTCAAGGTTTCTCTTATGATGAAGCTATCAATGCAATTAACAGGGTATCTTGCGAATAGGTCTCGTGAGTTTAATTTTTTCTAAAATATGCATGTATTCAAAAGTTTTATTGGCTTTATGATTTCGTCTTTCTTCTTTGTCAGACCTAAACCTTGAGTGCTCTTTAACTACCAGGTCGTAGTGTCCGTATTTTTGCATGACTTCTTTTACAGTCTCTTGTGACATTAAGCCTTCATTGTTATAACTCAAAAATATATGTTTAAATTGAGCATTTTTAATGATGTCTTCAAATGCAGTGACAACCTTTTGTTTGCTGCAGTAATCTGATTTTTGATAATCCCTTAAGCCGGTTTTACCTTTCGGTTCAAAATTATCATACTTAGCAATTGTATTTAACATGTGGTAGTTAGATCCATATTGGCGAGCATTATATGGTGGGTCTAAGTAAAGAATATCTCCAGATATTTTGTGAATTAGACTATTACTATCTTCGTTATATACTTGGTGTGTATTTTCGCTTAATTCAAATTTAGCTGGCTCTATATAGATAACTTTTTTAGCTGAGGCCTTAATGTCTTTCAAAAATGCTCCGTATACCGAAGCTGTATTTGCAACCTTGTCTGCGCTTTCAAGTAATGACGCCAAGAGGAAATAATATAAATTAGAGTTGACTTCTTTGGCTTGTTTCCATTGTTCTATTTGGGCTCTCATAGCATCAATCTTCATACCATTTAGATTGCTAAAATATTGTCTTTGAGATCCACTGCCCATACAGTAATTATTATAAATAAATCCTTGGCTGGTAATATCAACATTATTTAACTTTTGTAAATATTTCGCATAATCAAGTTCTTTGTTGTTGCCGATATAATTTAGATTCAGAGCATAACTGAAATATTCAAAGTCATTACAGATAACTTGTTTTACCAAAGGTTTAAATGCGCGAGAAACTGCGCCAGTACCAGCAAAAAGATCACAGAAGACTTTGTCCTGTATGTTTTCGCCCGTGATGCGATAAATGCTTTCAAATAAAAATGGAAGTAGCTTTTGTTTGGAACCTATATAGTTCATTATTTTTTCCGAATTACAATTGCAGGCTTAGTATAAATAAAAAGTCATTGTATAAGAATGTCGTATAGAATATTAATCTATATATTTTGATTAAAGCAATCAAAGTTCTGTGTGTTCTTTTATATCAAGAATACTCATTTAGACCTATAATAAAGGGTAAATATTTATAGTATGTAGTCTTATGATTGAAACAGATCGTATTATTTCTGGCAGTCCAAAGCCTGAAGATGTAGCCGTTGATAGAACTATTCGGCCTAAAAGTTTGTCTGAATATGAAGGTCAACCAATTGTTCGTGAACAAATGGAAATTTTTATCGAGGCTGCAATAGGTAGATCTGAATCTTTAGATCATGTTTTGATTTTTGGCCCCCCTGGCCTAGGTAAAACTACACTTTCGATTATTATAGCTAATGAAATGGGTGTGCAATTAAAACATACATCTGGTCCTGTTTTGGAAAAAGCGGGTGATCTTGCGGCAATGTTAACTAATCTAGAAGCAAATGATGTTTTATTTATTGATGAAATTCATCGCCTCAGCCCTGTAATTGAAGAAATCTTATATCCAGCCATGGAAGATTTTCAATTAGATATTATGATTGGAGAGGGACCATCAGCTCGTTCAATTAAACTAGATTTACCACCATTCACTTTAGTTGGAGCCACAACAAGAGCTGGTTTATTAACCTCACCGTTGAGAGATAGATTTGGAATTGTCCAACGCCTAGAATTTTATAGCGTTGATGACTTAACAAACATCATTCTGCGTGCAGCTAAATTTATGGAATTCAACATTAAAGAATCTGGAGCGCATGAAATTGCTAAGCGCTCAAGAGGAACTCCACGAATAGCAAATCGTCTGCTACGCCGGGTTAGGGATTATGCTCAGGTTAAATATGACGGATTGATTGATAATAAAATTGCTGATAAGGCTCTGTCTATGATTAATGTCGACCCTATAGGTTTTGATCATATGGATAGGCGTTATTTGCTGACTATAATTGATAAATTTAGTGGTGGTCCAGTTGGTATTGACACAATCTCAGCAGCAATTAGCGAGGAGAAGGGAACAATTGAAGATATTATAGAACCTTACTTAATTCAAAAAGGTTTTATTATGCGTACATCAAGAGGTCGTGTAGCAACTAAAAATGCCTATTCTTACTTTGATATACAATTACCACAAGGTAGAGATGAACCTAATGGATTACTTGATATATAAATTATTTTGAAATAAATAAAAATGTTAATATTTCCTTAATTTTTTTAGCTTATTATTGTACTAGCTACTCCTCTAGTTGGTTTAAAATCTAGCTAAAACTGAAACCAGACTTGTTCTGGTTTTTTTTTGCCATCTTAATCGTGTATACATCCTTAATATTTAAAAATTATATAAGTTGCATCTTGAATCACTAGTATTTTAGTATAAATTTTCACATTCCTTATAAAAGATAATTTAAGTTATTATACTTAGTGTAATTGGTATTACCCAAAGAGGAAATTATTATGCAACCTATTCATTTCGACTTGGGTATTAGCGGAACGCTTTTAATGGCTGTGATTGTTCTGTTAGTAGGGCGATTATTGCAAAGTAAGATTAAAATTTTAGAACGATTTTTTATTCCAGCTCCTGTTATTGGAGGCCTTGTTTTTTCAATAATCATTACCATTTTAGCGGAAAATAATCTGCTTAAATTAGAATTTAATAATACCCTTCAAACTATGTTGATGATTGCATTTTTTGCAACAGTTGGTTTTTCTGCTAGTGTGAAGTTTCTGATCAAAGGTGGTGCGGCAGTGGTACTGTTTTTAATATTAGCGACCATATTGGTTTTTATGCAAAATGTTTTAGGAGTTACCCTATCAAAGATTTTAGGCCAAGGTTCACTCTTTGGTATGGCGCTTTCATCAATACCAATGACAGGTGGACATGGTACAGCTGGAGCATTCGGCCCTATCTTAGAATCTCATGGGCTAGAT
>JBLIDR010000115.1:0-6263 GCA_047632655.1 Francisellaceae bacterium
ACATGTTAAGACATAGAATGAAGCCAGGAATAACCGGTTGGGCACAAGTCAGTGGCTGGCGTGGCGAAACAGACACCGATGAGAAAATGGAAATGCGTATTAAGTACGACTTACATTACATTAGAAATTGGTCACTTTGGTTTGATTTTAAGATTGTATTGTTTACGATTTTCAGAGGGTTTGTGGGTAATAATGTTTATTAGTTTCAGGGGTTAGAATTATGAAGTATCTCGTAACAGGCGTCGCAGGGTTTATTGGAAATTTTGTTGCGGAAAGGCTTTGTCAGTTAGGTCATGATGTGGTTGGATTAGACAATTTAAATGATTATTACGATCCAAATTTAAAACTAGATCGACTAAAAAAAATCGAACACTTTACTAATTTTCATTTTATAAAAATGGATTTAGCTGACAGAGATGGTATCGCTGAGTTATTTGCAAACAATCAATTTGAACGTGTAATTCACTTGGCCGCACAAGCCGGGGTAAGGTATTCTATCGAAAACCCCATGGCATATATAGATTCTAATATAGTCGGTTTTACTACTATTTTAGAAGGTTGCCGCCATAATAATGTTCAGCACTTGGTGTACGCTTCATCTAGTTCTGTTTATGGCGCCAATAAAAAAATCCCTTTTTCTACTGATGACAATGTTGACCACCCAGTTTCACTATATGCAGCCACAAAAAAGTCAAACGAATTAATGGCACACACTTATAGCCATCTTTATGGAATACCTACCACTGGTCTGCGATTCTTTACTGTATACGGTCCATGGGGGCGACCTGACATGGCACCATTTTTATTTACTGATGCTATTGCTAAGGACAGGCCAATTAAAGTTTTCAATAACGGTAAGATGCAACGTGATTTTACTTATATTGACGATATTGTTGAAGGAATACTTCGTATTCAAGATATAATTCCTAGTAAAGATAATAATGATGCTATTGAAGGCTCTGCTAATTACAAAATATACAATATTGGCAACAATCAGCCTGTTGAATTGGAACAATTTATTAACTGCATTGAAAATGCTTTAGGAAAGAAGGCAAACAAAAACTATTTACCAATGCAAGATGGTGATGTAGTGAGAACCTTTGCGGATGTTACTGATTTAGAAAACATTACAAAATTTAAACCTGAAACTGACTTACAATATGGTATAAGTAGGTTTTGTAACTGGTATCTTGGGTATAATAAAGGGAAGTAGGTAATAAAATAATGCTTCAAATTATTAAAACAAAGCTATCAACTTTTCTAGATGTACACACAGTTGAAGTGCTCGTAAAGTCAATGTCTTCATTGGTGGTTAAGATTATTGGCATGGCATTAGCTTTTTTAATAAGCATTTACCTTGCTAGGGTCCTGGGTGCTGATGGTTTAGGCATAATCAATTTAAGCATTCGTATTGTTTATATTCTAATGATTTTTGGCATGCTTGGTATGGTGCAAACGATTATAAGGGAAGTAGCAATAGCGAGTGAAGAAAATAATCATGCTCATATTAATAATGTTATGTATACAGCATATCTACTAAATGGTGGGATGACGTTATTGATTTCATTGATTTGCATTTTATTAGCCCCATTTTTAGCAAACACCGTATTTAATGAACCCCGCTTAACGTTCCCTTTGATAGTCGCACTGTTAGTTATGACACCACAAGCATATTCTCAAATGTTTTCTTCCTCTTTAATTGGTCGCCGTAAAATATGGCAAAGTAATTTAGCAGATCAAAGTTTAAGTGTATTAATAAGCGCGTTTGTTTTTTATGTGTTTTGGTTAAATGAAACAAAGTTAACAGTCGACTTGGCGGCAATTGTTTATGCTTTAGGTAGGCTTTTTGTCACTATTTTTATGGGTCTGTATTGGAAGAAAATATTTTTTAATTCAGAAAAGAAAGAGTTTTTATTCAAAAATTTATATAGAAAAGCGCATCCTATTTTTGTAACTAGTTTATCATTAGCGATAATGACAAATTCAGGTATTATTTTCATTGGAATTCTCAGTGATAGCAAAAATGTTGGTTTATATACTGTCGCCACACGTCTAGCTGAATTAATGGTTTTTTTAATGCTAGTTGCTAATTCAGCCGTTTCACCAAAAATATCGTCTTTGTATAAGCAAAATAGAATTCAGGAGCTTGAAGCCATGCTTCAAAAAACTTCGCAGATTTTATTTTTAATAGGGTTAGTGTTTTTGGCTACGTTGGTTATTTTAGGTGAATATATTTTAGCCGTTTGGGGCGAAGAGTTTAAAGAGGCATATTGGGTGCTTGTAATCCTCTGTCTTGGCCAATTTGTAAACATTTCAACAGGAGCGGTAGGGCAATTATTAACCATGACAGGTAATCAACAAAAGCAAAGAGATATAGCTTTAAAATGTCTGCTGGTAGTTTTAATGTTAATGCCTTTTGCTGTTTACTTCTTGGGGGCTATAGGTGCAGCATTAGTTACAGCAGGTGGGATCGCATCTATAAATATTGCAACATTGTTGCGGGCTCAAAAAGTAATAGGAGTAAAGATTGTAAACTTAGTGACAATTAAAAGGTTTATGGGGAAGTTGATTTAAATTTTCATACATTATTCAAAAGTATTGGGGCTCTTCAGCTTGAGGTGTTGTTAGCGTATTTAAGGAGGCATTGCCAGTTTAACCTTAGATTTGAACTTGCTTTTTCAAAGTTATAAACATTTAAACATAATTATATTGATTCCAATGTTGTTTTCAAAATTGGTAAATATAGTTATATCGATTCAAACGATAAATAAATTCAAATATTTTGTGAACAAAATTATTTTAAGGGATGTAAAGGTTTTGGAAGATAATGACTTCAGTATTTTTAAATAATTACAAAAATTATAAAACTCGTCTGACAGGGTTTGATTACTTCTATTTCTTTGTTGTGGTTATTTATGCCGCGATGGCGGTACCTGCAACTAAAAGCATGATGAGGCCAGAGGGAGGAGGGCTAATAGCTTATGCAATACCATGGGGGCTAACTTTATTTATTGTATTGAAACATAAAATTCAATTTAACAATAAGAACTTAGCCGCTGTTATCGCGCTATTTATGTTGTGGTTGATTTTACAAACGTTAAAAGTTGGCATATTTTACGCTGGCTCTATCATATTTTTAGGCAATATTCTTATCGCTTATATCTTAATTAAAGTTTATGACTTTAGAATGTTTTTTCTTTATGAAAAAGTAGTAACCTTTATGGCAGCATTGTCCATTTTCTTTTGGTTATTACAAGTTCTTATCCCTGGTCCTTTTACTGCATTTATGATGACCACTAGCATTAGTGACTTTCCTGCTAGGCACACTATTACAGCTAACAATATTTTCTTCTCTCTCTCAGGTCATTTGATAGGGCTTATCGAAGGTCATTCTATCCCCAGAAACGCCGGATTTTCATGGGAGCCAGGACGATATGCGTCGATGTTAGTGTTTGCATTGTTTTTTAACATTATCAGGAAAAAGTTTGATGTTTTAAAAAATAGATCATTTTGGATTTTGGTAATAGCATTGTTAACAACTCAATCAACTACTGGTTACTCAGGCTTATTGTTAGTAATATTTATGATAATATTTAACAAAAATATCAAGGTTATAGCCTTTTCTCTTCCTTTGATTGTACTCCCTATTGTTGTTGGAATTGTCTTTTTGCCATTTATGGCCGATAAAATTTCTACTTTTTGGTTTAACCCAGAAAGTTTAGAGGATATTCAAAGACGGGCTGATTATTATATGAGTGTAAATAACGACGAAGTAAAATTTATTCCACAGCGATTTGATAGTATCGCCTACCACTTTATGAACGTTAAAGACTCACCTTTGTTAGGCTATGGATTGGATCCGCTAAACTCGTATGTTCTAAGAGAAATATCACCATTAATTTCTCCAACAGGCGGAATAATAAGGCAGTTTAGCCAGTTTGGAGTACTTATTGGTATACTCGCTTACTTTAGTTTGTATAAAAGTTCTGTATGGTTTTCAACGTTTTTTGGCTATAAAGGGGAGTGGTGGTTATTTTCATTATTTACATTACTTTCAGTCAGCTATTCGTTTTGGATTGTTCCTATTTTTATGTCTCTATGGATGTTTCCATTATTTCATTCAAAGAACAGATAATATTAATGCGAGTGTTTTCTTCGTAACTATTTTTAATGATATAGGCACGGTATAAGTTGAGTTGTTTTCTTTAAACAAGTATTTTTTGTTAGAAGCTATTAGATATACATATTTTGATGCTGTAACGGTTATTGACCAAAACATTTGAAAGGGCTTTTAAGGTTTTATTTAAGATTATGAGTATAAAAAAATTAGTATTGTTAACCGGTGTCGGGTTTGATTTTATCAAAGGTAATGCCACTACAAATCTCACTGTTAACATTGGCAAAGCTTATGAAGGTTTAGGCTATGATACAATTATAGTTCCGCAAAACCCTTCTTATGTTTCAGAAGAAAAACAATCTGGAAGTTTTGATGGTATAAAATATGAGTTCCCATTACAAAAAAAGAATTTATTTTCAGGTTATAGAGGGATTAAAAGATCACTTAATTACAGGTTAGGCATATTAGTTAACTCTTTAGTTACAGCAAAGAAAATATGGCGCTGCCGACATAGTTTATCTCATGTTTTTTCAGAAACATTAAGACCATCAAATATATTCATTATTGGTTTAGCTTGCCGTATTTCTGGTGTTAAGTTTGTTTATCATATGGTAGAAGAGCCTTGGACTCTTCAGCGTTACAGTGATATGGCATCATGGAGATTGGTATTTAAATCCATCGAATCAATACTAGGGTGCATATTTCTTTATTCTATATGTCTCCGTTTGCCCAATTATATAGCTTGTATTTCAAACGATTTATCTGTCCTTCTAAGGAAGCTTAGATATAACAAGGATAAGCTTATTTATTTACCAAGCGTTCGATTCAATGGACCTATAATTAACGAACATCAGATGGAATATATGCCAGACAGCCCCCTCGTTAAAAATTCAGTTCCTAGAATTGTTTATAGTGGTCAAATTTCACAAACTAAGGAATCGTTCATTCCTGTTTTTGATGCGTTAAAAAATATTAATTCTCAAACAAAAAAGGTCGAATTTCATATCTATGGTGGAGGAAATTCAGAGGCTATTGAGTCACTTAAAAAGACTCTCAATACTAGGAATGTTTCCGAATATGTTTTCTATCATGGATTTGTTGACCGACAAGAGCTAGTAAATGCACAAAATTCCGCTATGTTATGCTTGTTATTGAAAAGAGATGTTCCATTTAACAGATTCAACTTTCCAACAAAATTACTTGATTATTTGGTTGCGCGTAAAGCCATATTGCTATCTGACCTACCACTACATGAGACTTTATTCACTCATAAAGTCGATTCTATTATGGTAGATCCTGAGTCTGTTGACGAAATAGAAAAGGCTCTATTATGGGCTCTAGATAACATAGAAGAGTTAATAAAGTTCGGGGAAAGTGGAACAATAAAATTGTATGAGCAATTTGATGCTACAAAAAATGTTAAGCGTCTTCTATGTAAATTTGGATTTTAATTAAAAGGAGCTGTAAATTGAAATGTTGTAATAAAAGGCACCCTAACTGTGTTCAGTCAATAATAATGACAGCAGGTGAAAAACAAAAAGTTTTGGTCAAATTAATAATGTTAAATTAGCACTTAATGGCTGATTACTTGAATTTTAATATTAGGAACTGTTATGCGTATAGTACATATAATCGATACTCTTCGGGCTGGGGGGCGAGAAAGGCAACTTGTAGAATTGCTTAAGGGTTTATCTAAAGAGAAAGGTATTTCTTGTGATTTAATAATAATGTCCGATGATATTCACTATACATATTTAAACGAATTTGATATTACAATTCATAAAGTTATTAGAAAGTCTAAACATGACATGTCCTGTTTTTTCCGAGTTTATCAATTGATTAACTCAATTAATCCCGATGTACTACATTCATGGGGATCTATGTGTTCTATCTATGTATTGCCTTATGTGATTGTTAAACCTGTTTTTTTTGTTAATGGCTTCTTGCGTAGTGCACCCCCTAATTGGAGTTGGTGGCATGAAGATTGGTTGCGGAGCAAAATTAGCTTTCCAATCTCAGATGTAATTGTTTCAAACTCTAATGCGGGTCTAAAAGTATATAAAGTGCCAGCTGATAAGGGCTACTGTATCTATAATGGCTTTGATTTCGATAGGGTTTCGTCTCTAGAAAATGAGCTGTCTACTAG
>JBLIDR010000116.1:0-6262 GCA_047632655.1 Francisellaceae bacterium
GCGCTTGCATTTAAAAGCCAAGTATCACTCTTACCAATAAACTTAATGATCTTCTGAGTACTTTCAATTCTACTAGTAATAATTTTAGTTTTAATTTTCGCTGACCATTTTTTTTGCGCAATATCATAACCACATAAATTTATGATCATATGAAAATCTTTAGAGCTGATTTTATCTAGCTGATCCCAATATATTATTTTATCATAGGTGTTAAATAAAAAATTATTTTGACGAGTAAGCAACTCTACTCGATGACCTTTTGATTGCAAAAATAGCCCTAGGTGAGATCCTATAAAACCTGACCCTCCAGCAATGAGAATTTTCATATTTTTTCCTTTAAGTTATTATCTACATTCTGCTCATTAACCCAAGAGAATGTGGATATAAATTGAGATAGCTCTGTCGTTCTAAGTAATCAATTTTATAGCGAGTCAAATAATGTTGAATAATTTCAAATGGTACAGCAAGCGGCAAAACTCCATCATAAAAACGTTTAAGCTTAGTCTGTAAGTCAGATCTTTCTTTATCACTAATCATTTTATTAATTTCACGCAGCAATCGCTGCAAAATTGTATGATGATTACCTCTTGTGGCAATTTTCCGAAAAGACTGTAAAAATATTTCTAAATATTCTTTTTTAACTACATCAAAATCATTTCTAGTATTATCAGAAATTAAACAGCCCAAAGTCTTTTGGTTTAAAGGGTGATGCAATCTCAACATCATCTTATGCCTAGCATGAAAAACTTGAAGGTCTTTAAAATCTTTAGCAGAAGAGGATTGACTCGAAGCCTCGTCGGTTAAAAAAACACGTTTGATAAAATGTTCTTTCAGGTAAGGGTCATTTAAACGGCCCTCATCCTCAATCGGCATTAAAGGATATTTTTTTTTAAGGGCTTCTACAAAACGCCCATCTGCTTTAGCATGGATAATATCTTTTTTATCACTATATAATTTCACTGATTCTTGACCGCAACTAGGCGACGATTTTTTAAGTATAAAGCCAGACAGAGATGGCAAAATATTTAATACTTTTTGACAACCACCCTCTAGTTTTTCAGTCACATCAATTTTGGTATTAGAGGTAATAACTTTTATTTTATCTATAGAGCTTTGCAGATATATAGGCTCTCTTGGCACACCAAACCCTGCGGCTATTTCTGGGCAGACTGGGTGATAGCTAAATATTTCACCTAATTCTTTTGAGACTAACTTTTTATGTGAATTTGAACCATTGAACCTCACATCATTGCCTAATAGACAGCTAGATACACCAACTTTAATTTTATTATCCATGAGCAATATTCCTTATTTAATCGTTAAAAAATTATATTAATGTTTTTTTGCGTTAAATATTTTAAAAAAAATAGAGTATGGCAAAATTCTAATCAATTTAATAGTTGCGATAAAAGTCCACGGAAAGGAAATCTCAAATTTATTTTTTAACATTCCTTTATATAATTTATACGCTGCTACTTCTGCGTCCAAGATCATAGGCATTTTAAAATTATTTTGATCTGTTAAACGTGTCTTGATAAAACCTGGGTGAATGATTTTAATATCTAAATTTGGGTTTTCACATTTTAAAGATTCTGCAACATTGGTAACCGCTGCTTTAGTTGCGCTGTAAGGCTGTCCCATCGGCAAACCAACAAATCCAGCAACACTTGAGCAAATTAAAAATTGACCTTGCTTTTGCTTCTGTAAGACTGGCAGAGCAACGGAGATCATATTAAACAAACCTAAAAGGTTAACCTCAATTTCTTTTTGTACAATATCTAAATTTAATCGACTCAGCTTCATGGGGTTATAAATCGCTGGCAAATATACAATACGATCAATCGTTTTCCATTCAGATAATATTGACTGAGCGGCACTTGCGATTTGACTAACATCAGTCACATCTAATGGTCTGATCAAAGGCTTATTGTCAAGACTCTTACCCAGCAATGATAGATCTGATTCTGAGCGTGCAGAAATAGCAATTACGGCACCATCGAAGTCTAAAATTTTAGCTAACTCAGCGCCTAACCCAGCACTGGCACCCAAGATCCAAATTTTTTGATTATTAAGATTTTTCATTCTGATTCTTGCTTTTGCATAAATAATGAAAGCTTACCAACAGTTAGGCCAAATTTTTTAAAATAATTAATATTAACTAATACACCGTCATTCATTAAAAACATCCAATCATTAAAAGACAACTTATAAACCGTACCGTCTACATCAACATTCATCTGATATTGCCAATTCATAGCATTACCAGAGACATCAATTTTTGCTTCACCAATTAAGTCGTCGGTGTGGCCAATATATTGTGTGCTAGAGATTTTCTTAATCGTCCATACACGATTATCTTCCTTCCCGTTATAGTAGACCATTTTTTCTTTAAATGTACCTATATCTCCTTTCCAAGACGCGTCACCATAAAAATCAAAGCGTGAAGTAACAACACCTTTCCAATTTTCAATAATACCGTACCCTTTTATTTTTCCGTTTAAATAATTTTTAATATCTAGTTTTGGGGTATCACTTTTATATTGTTCAACACTCCCCATACATCCAGTTAATAGCATACCTATCATGAAAAAAACTCCTACGGTTAATGTTAAAATTATAGATTTTTTATACATTTTGATTTCCAAGTTACTAATAAAATAATGGCAAAAAATTTAATTCCGCAAGGCACTAGCACATAGAGATAAAGCAACCATAAACGTATTGGCTCGCTATTTTGCGATGAAACATCAAATCCTAAATAACTTAAAAATCCTAATAAAATTGCACTGGATAAGGCCAATGATGATTTTGTTATGAAATCAGTTATCGCAAAGTAACCTGTTGCTAAATCTTTTTGTTTGTCATTATCAACTAATATAGCCAATATAGCTGGAGGTAACACCAACTCTGCTCCAAGCGTAAAACCAGTTGCCAAGCAAATTAATCCAAATCCTACCGCGTCACCTGAAGAGAGTAAAAAAACAAAAGAAAATCCAATAATCAACATAATCATGGCGCTTAGCCAAGCATTTAATAAGCCAATCTTCTTACTTAAAAAATTCCAAATTGGGATTGATAGAATGCCAGAAAGGAAATAAATAAATAAAAATAATCCCAATGATATTCTACTTAACATTAGGTATTTCGTAACAAAAAAACTTACCAGCACTACAGTTGACGCCATGGCGAGTGCTGTAATAATATAAACTCCATAGAAAAACAAATGATCCTTTGTGAGCGTATTAAAATATAACTTTATTTGTATCTTTCCCCTCAAATCGTCTTTACTCTTCATATTCTTACTGTGCCACTTAATAAAAAAGTAAGCTGATATAATAAGTAGTAGGCTGAAGATAATGGTAAATACTAGATATCCTAAGCGTAACCCAAAATATGCTGATAAAAATGCGGGCAAAATTGTCGCAAGTAAGATACCAACTAGTGTCATCCCCTCTCTATATGATGATATCCTTAATTTACTGTCTTGGTCTGGCAACCACACGGCGCCTAATGAATATAAATTGATAATGATAAAACTATAAGCTAACGCACACAAAGTTAAGCCTACTAACAAACTAATGAAAGGTTGATTCTCATTTGGTACAAATAGACAATAAAAGCCGATGATAAAAATAATGACCGCTGTGATTAATGAAATTTCCCTGAAGCGCGAAAATCGATCAGACAAATAACCAAAGATTGGCCCTGAAATTGCGTCAATAATACGGACAAATAGAAGCAATAAACCTAATTCAACAAGTGGAACGCCGTATTGACTGGCATAAAAATCTGGTGCCAAAATATAAATAGGAAATGAAGCAAAAGCTATAGGTAAGGCTAATAGACTATAAGAAAATAAATCTCTTAAACCAAGGTTAGGATTCATTTAATTTCCCTAACAGTTGGTTACGAAAATTAACATCCTGAGTTTGTGGGCCGAGCCAAATGTTAAAAAAATATTTAGTGAATTGTTTACTTTTAATTTCCCCAAGCACTTTACCATCTTCATTAATAAATACTGTGCCGCCACTAGCTGTTCTTATGCCTATTAAGCTCGATTTATCATCAACATTTGGGAAAATATTAACAAGCAATACTTTCCATTTATTTGCTAATCCTTCACCTATGAATGGAGTTTGCTCCTTGATTAAATCGATGGTTTTTTCTACAATGTCTGAACCAGATAAATCACGTTGATAAGCTAAGACTAAGGCAAAGGGTTTTTGTTCCTGATATTTTTGATTTTCTGCATATAAATATGCTTTATAGATTTTAAAGAAATAATGTCGATACTGTCCAGATCCGACTAACACTGGATTCTGCAAGTAAGGCTTTAAAAGTTTTTGGTAATTACCCCCAGCATATGATGTTACACTGATAAACAAGAATAATAGGAATACACATAGTCTAGACATGAGATAACTCCAACTGCATTACATCTGTTTTTCCTGATGTGAAGCCAGCAATACAGGCACAGAGATAAAATTGCCACATGCGGATAAATTTATCGCTATGACCCATCTTTTGGATATGTGGCAAGTTAGCATTGAATTTATCCAACCAAATGGTCAGTGTCCTTGCATAATCGAGCCCAAAATTAAACATGTTATTACATTTCAACCCAGCATCATCAGCAAGCTTAATTAAAGCTGATTTTGATGGAAGCATACCCCCTGGGAAAATATAAGTCCGAATCATGTCAGCGCTTTTCGCATAAGATTCAAATAAATCATCATCAATCGTAATCGTTTGAATGATTGCTTTCCCATCTTTATTTAAAAGAGATTTTACCTTGTTAAAGTAATTATTCCAATACTTTTGGCCAACAGCTTCGAACATTTCAATTGAAACAATATGATCAAATTTACCTTGTTGAATTCGATAGTCTTCAATAACCATTTCAGCCTTTCCTGCTAAACGATTTGAAGCATACTGATGCTGCTCTTGTGACAAGGTAATACCTTTAACCTGATATTTGCTAGATTTTTCTAATGCACGTTCTGCAAAGCCTCCCCATCCACAGCCAATTTCTAAAATGGAACCACAATCAGAATTTAGCCTTGATAAAATTCGATCATACTTATTATACTGTGCTGTTTGTAATGATTCATTCACATCTTTAAAAATAGCAGATGAATATGTCATGCTGTCATCAAGCCATAATTTATAAAAATTATTCCCGAGGTCATAGTGCGCCTCAATGTTTCTCTTGCTACCTTTAATTGTATTTCGCTTGGTTAAATACGAAAGCTTAGATAATAGTCTAAACAAAAAGTTACCGCTATTATCGATAATTGATTCATTATCAATTCCGAAACGTAATAATGAAGAAAGGTTTGATGTATGCCAAAATTTATCTCTGAAATCTTCCGCAAAACCAACATCACCCTTATGCGCTAAATTAGAAAAAACTCTCCAGTCTTCAATTTTAATATCAGCATTAATACCAGGTTGATCACCCTTAAAGTGATAAATATCTCCACTTGGAGTTTCAAATTCTAGGGATCCAACCGTGACATTTTGAAACATATTTAATGCTTTTTTTTCGATTAATGTATCAAACATAATGCATTCCTTTATATTAATTTATATTTTCTTAGCACTTGTTTTTGAATTAAGTTGCTCTGGCTTTTTATTAAACTTAATGCCTTTCAAAATAAGCTTAATAGCCTGGTAATAAATGAGTAACGTTACCTTTGCTGTCATCCATGGTATCAAGCAATAATGTTTAATACCATTTAAATAATTAAGCTTACATGTTTTTGATTTCAATGAGGTAATCAGTTTTAACGCACCGTTTACGTCAAAATATTTAACATAAATATTTATGTTATTATCATTTACTGCAAAATTAAATTCATAATGACCATTTCTCTCAAGAAAAGGTGAAACATGAAATAATTTGTCTAAAACAAAACTTTTGTTTGCTGAAATTTCACCTGAAGATACCATGCAAATATAATTATGATTTTCTCCATATGTATTATTAACTTCACATAAAACAGAGGTTAATTTCTTATTGATATCAAATGTTAACCAAAAACTAATAGGATTAAAAACATAACCTAAAATTCTTGGCATAGTTACTAAAATTGTATCACCTTTTAGCTCTAAGCCCTGTGATTGATATTGATTTTCTAACCAAACTACCAAACAACTACCATCACGTAATCCATGATCTTTATCATAAAAGCTAAATAAGCCAATTCGATTCATACCAAATAAAAAATTTGAACATAAACCCTTAAGCTTTTCTAGAGGT
>JBLIDR010000117.1:0-6252 GCA_047632655.1 Francisellaceae bacterium
ATTTTGTAACTTTGCAAAGGTTGTTTTGAATCATTTGATGGGAATTCAGGAGAATAATTTCAGGCTGGTATTTTACACCATTGGATTTTGTTTTGACCAGAACTGTCCCGTTTTAAATTGAGGGCCACTAATCACCTTTAAATTTATATTATACCTTTTATTGTGCGTTCCAAATACATTAGTTTTTGGAAGCAGTAAAATTACATTGATTTTTTAGTAATATATAGGCAAGATTGTATTCCATAATTGGTTCCAAAACAGAAATTCTCAAAACACCCAGATTTTTAGGTATTTGGAACAAATATAGTGGGTATGTAATGAAGTTTGGATATGCCAGAGTATCAAAAAGCCAACAAAGTCTAGATATTCAAATTAAAAATCTTAAGAAAGCTGGTTGTGATGAAATTTATCAAGAGAAATCTTCAGGCGCAAATGACTCTCGCGAACAACTCAATACACTAATCTCAAAATTAAGAGACGGTGATATTGTTTGCGTAACTAGATTGGATAGACTTGGTCGCCGTATGATTAAATTGGTTTCATTAATTAATGATTTTTATAGCAAGGGCGTTCAATTTGTTTCTCTTGAAAATAATATTGATACCACTACCCCAATGGGAATGCTTTTATTTAACATGTGTGCCGCATTCTCTGAGATGGAGCGTGAACTATTACGTGAGCGCGTTATAGCGGGTCTTGAGTCAGCTAAAGAGAAAGGCAGAAAAGGTGGGCGCCCTAAATCTTTAACTGCTAGTGAAGCAGATAAAGTTATGGCGCTTAAAAAATCAGGAGAATTTTCTGTTAAACAGATTATATCAATGATGAAAATTAGTAAATCCGTATATTATAGAACCATCAACGAGTCAGAGGACATGTCTGATGGACGTTAATATGTTTGTAAAACTAGAGCATAGGGCAATAGGTTAGACTATGGCAAAAAAAACGAAACGTCAGCGCCAAAAGTTAAAGCAAAATGAGGTAAAACTTTCCCCATCACAACAACATCAACAAGCTATTGTTTTAATTGATAACGGGCACTTTAGTTCAGGAATTGTTTTCTTAGAAAAAGTATTTGCTTTGGATCCAGAAAACAGTGAGATAAAGTTACAATTACTTAATGCTTATGATCAATTAATAACAATAAATACTGAATCTAAAGAGCTTAAAAAGGCAGACTTGGTGCTTAACAAACGTTTGAAATTATCAAAAGAGCAACTTAATAACTGGCTAGTTATGGATGTATTTGTACAAAATGAAAGATATGCTGATGCATTGACCCATTACAGTGAATTTCATGCTTGTACTGCAAAACCAAACCTTAAACAAAAAAATATACTCAGTAAGTTAATACCTTATGTTTTTTCCAGATTTGATAACTTGCCTAAAATATTTAAAGTTACTGATTTTTACAAAGAGTCAAAATTAGCTTACCAACTACTTCAGCAGGCAATTAATGGTAGTCTTGATGATGATCAGGTAAAGCGCATCGGAATATTAGGTTCATATAAAGATTTAAGGCTTATTTTAAAGGTTTTTCAATGTATAAAAACGAATGATGATCCTCAGGCTTACTTGTTAAAGGTTAAAGAAGGCAGCGTTTTTTATGATTTGGCGAATGTATTGAAAGCCGTTACAACTAAACCTCATCTTGCTTTTGATATTTTGAGGAATGTCTCCAAACAAGGTTTGTTATTATTTAAAAATCTCAAAGAACTTAATGATAAAGAATATAAGTTATTGTTAAAGTTATTGGCTCAAGAACAATCCCATCCCAATCCCGAACACATATTCAATATACTAATTAGTTATTACGAAGCATTTAGCACCAATGGTCCTAATTTATTAAAAGGTCAGTTATGTCATGTTGAGCATGGTGTTAAACAATATCAAAAGACAGTTGGAAAACTAACTCTTTTAGAAAAAATTAAGTATAACGCATTGTGGCTGGATCAATCACGAGATCACTCAATCGATGTATATGATGTATACGAAGAATTTGAAGAGCTAGTTAGACTTTACGCAAAAAATAAAAGCCAGAGAACAAAAGCGGGTATCATATCACTTCACCTTGCAAGATTTTATGCTGAAGATGAAGAGGAAAGAATATCTTACTATAACGATGCTGTAAAATATGATCCATTAAACCCTACCTATTACAAACTTCTTCTTGATGAAAAAATCAGAACCCATGGCTTATCCGCTGCGATGACAATGAAATCTCTTACCACAGCGACAGAGTTGTTTCCTGATAACATAAAGTTTCAGGAGTTGCTCATTACAAATGCTTTCGAGAGAGGTACCTATACAAAAGCAATTAAATTAGCGCAAAAACTATTAATGACAAATCCAGTTAATAAAACAGCACGAAATATACTTAAAAAATGCTCACTATCATTATCTCTTCAATCAGCAAAGAAAGGTATGTATAATGAGATTCCTGCTCGCTATCAGCATATTTCTAAATATCTCTCTGAACAAGAGCAAGAAATTTTTAAAGCCCTGTTTCTAGTTGGAAATGTATTAGCACACCCATTGCTTTCAACTCTAGAGAAAAAAGATTTAGAGCTACTAAACTCTAGCTTTGGATTGTTAGCATTTAATATTCAAGGCATTTTGCTTGGTTATACTTTACCTTGTCAAATCAGTCTTGTTGCAGATCTTAACTCTAAGTTAAAAGATAGCTTATCCACTTTAAGAAACTTTATTGATGTACTTTGCTACTTTACAAAAGAAACACCCAAGAAGGGTTATGGTGATTTAGTGCCAATCATTAATCATGCCTTAGAGATGCAAAATGGTGATATTGATTTGCTATTAGAATTAGGGTTTTTACTAGAAGACCTTGGTTTAAAGAAAATTCTTTCAGGATTTGCACAATATTTTGATGCTCAGAGCGCTGAAAGCCAAGCCGCTATCATTTATTTTGATTGCCTGAAAAAAAGGCAAGCAAAGCATGCTATGAAAGCATTTTCAATTATAGATAAACTTGATTTTGCTAAGAAGAAGCTTCATAAAGGCCATCCTTTATCCATTCGTATTGATAAGCTTATTAAAAAACTTATGATGACCCTTCCTCCCCAAAGAGGCTTTATGCCACCCAAACTAGAAGAAATGTTAAACTTTCTAGAAGATGCTATTTAAGGAAAAACATGTTTGCTTATATATTACTAAATGTCACACCAAACAGCTCTGATACTGAAATAAAAGAAGCGTATATGACGCAAAGTGAATTATACTCACCAGACCGCCATCCTGAACAATTTAAAAACATTCGTAAAGCATATGAAACAATCAAAACTCAAAAAGATCGAGATGTATATGATGTATTTCATAAAGACGAGTTAACACAGGCAGATTTGGCTGGAATTTTATTAGCTTCAAAAAACAAAGTTAATATAGAGCCTAATAGTTTCAATCAATACTTTAAAGAAAGCGTTAAATGAACACAGAAAACATAATCACCAAATTTAAAAACTATATTGAAGATGATAATATTGTTCCTGTATCTGATGCAAGAGAAGTTGATTTGTATAGCTTTTTTAAAGCATTAACAGAGCTAAAGACGGAAACAAAACGCAGCTCAAAGCAAACGCAAGCCTCACTTCTTAACTTTAAAGAAGCTTTTTCATTAATGGAGGAGCAGTTTAAATCTCAAGAAGAGATCAGGACATCACTTAAGCGAAATCATGTTGCTGAAATCGCTAAAATAGAAAAAGAACATATTATAGAGCTGATAGATTCATTTGATCGAGCTGAGAGAAATATAAAAGAGTCAGAACACCTACTTATAAATATTAAACAACTCTGGTTTGGCGCAAAAGCCTATAAGAAAGCCGAAGGTCTCTCCAATGGAATGAAATTAAGTGCAGAACGTATAAGACAGGCTCTAAATAGGAAAGGAGTTAATAGAATTACTACAGTAGGTCAAATATTTGATCCAAAGCTCATGAAGTTAACTGAAGTTGTATTGTACAAAGAAGTTAAAAATTTTATGGTGCTCGAGGAAGTAATTTCTGGCTACACCAATCAAGATGGACAAGTAATAAGATATGCAGAAGTGATCGCTAACAAACATGAAGGTAATTGAAATGAATGAAATAATATTAGGAATTGATTTAGGTACAACTAACTCTGAAGTTGGTATCTTTCAGTCTGGGAAAATTCAGATCTTTAAAGACAATGGTGGTAGACAGGTAATCCCATCAGTCATTTGTTTTGATGGCTCAGGTAAATTATTGGTGGGAGAAGAGGCGCGTAATCTCTCTCCATTATTCCCTGAAAGCTCTGTTACTTCAGTGAAACGCTTAATGGGCAAAGGTGAATCAATTACCATTTTGGATGACAGCTATTCTCCTCAAGAAATATCAGCAATGATATTAAAAGAATTAAAAAAAATTGCTGAACAAGAACTTGGGCAATCAGTTAGTAAAGCAGTCATCACTGTCCCTGCATATTTTGATGATAATCAGCGCCAAGCCACAAAGGATGCTGGCTCAATTGCTGGTCTCGAAGTTGTGCGGCTTATTAATGAACCAACAGCTGCGGCATTATCGTATGATGGTGGTAGCACTAAATCTCAAACAGTCCTTGTGTATGACTTGGGTGGTGGCACATTCGATGTATCAATTGTTGATATTAAAGATTCATTAATAGAAGTAATAGCAAGCACAGGTGACAATCATTTAGGTGGTGATGATTTTGATAAAAAATTAGAGGAATATATTTTAGCTAAAATTGAAACAGAAAAAGAAGTAAGCATTACAGATCGTAAGGCTCTTGCTAGAATCAGTAGAGTTTCAGAGTCTGTTAAGATTGCTTTATCAGATGAACCATATGCACAAGTAAAAGAAGAGTATTTATCTGAGAAAAATGGATCTCCAATTCACGTCGATTTTGAAATATCTAGAAAAGACTATGAAGACTTAATCTCCTCCTTGGTTGAAAAAACATTGGAATCTGTTTATCAGGCGCTGGAGGAAGCGAATAAAGCAATTGAAGACATAGATGAAATTTTACTTGTTGGCGGTAGCACACGCACACCAATCATACGTTCTCGCTTAAAAGATTTATTTAAAAAACAGCCGAGAATAGATATCCATCCAGATCTTTGTGTTGCAATGGGTGCTGCCATGCAAGGTGGCGTTATTGCAGGAGAAAAACAAACAAAGATCTTAATTGATATTACACCCCATGCATTCGGGACAACCTCTATAAATCCTGATAGTTTTGAGCTTGATTACCAGATATTAATTGAAAAAAATAGTCCACTGCCTATTAGCAAAAGTGAAGTTTATTATCCACTCTACGAAGATCAAGAAAAAGTTATATTTTCAGTTTACCAGGGTGAAGATGAGGATTATCAAAAAAATGTGGCATTAGGAGAATTTGATTTAAATTTCACAAAGAATTCTAAAAATGATAAGGCCGTCATATGTAACTTTAATTTAGATCTGAATGGTATTTTAACAGTTACAGGAACTGAAAAAGCAACAGGTAAAAAAGAAGTCATAGTGATTGAAAACTCTTTATCTGAAAATATAATACAAATCTCAGAAGCACGTAGTAAAATAAATGAAATATCTGGTGATAGCGACCCTATAGAAGAAAGCAATTCTTCTATAAAACTAATTAAAGAGATTGAGGACAAGTTAGATACGTTTTCTAGCGACGATTGTGCATCAGCTAAAGAACTAATTGTTGATCTACAAGAAGCTATAGAATCTGAAGATAATGATGAAATAGAATCTCTTACTGATGCTCTGTCAGACTTGAAATTTTATATTGAAAGCAATGTATAATGATAGTTGCCCTATCTGCAGGGGGCGCAATATTGAAAATGACCACTGTGCTAGATGCAGCTCTGATCTTAAAGATCTCAGACTGATAACTAGCAATATTTCACAACTATACTCTGATACATTTTTAGCAATTAAGCATGAACAATATACTAGGGCATTGAATATTATTTCTAACCTAAAAAAGTTAAAGACAGATTCGTTTGTTTTAATAATGGAAAAATTTGTAAAACAAATGGCCACGCAACAGGTTGAGGAGCAAATGACTTAAAACATGTTAGGATCTGTATTTGCCCACTGGACATTACTTTGGGCAGAGCAATAGACCCCCATTTGGAAATCTTTAATTGGCTGCATTTCGTGTAATATCCTAACCCTGCTTCTAATTGCACCAAAGCGCTCATTACTTAAACGCTGGAGGAACTCTGTGTGTCCAACCAGCCAAAGGGTTAATAAG
>JBLIDR010000118.1:0-6227 GCA_047632655.1 Francisellaceae bacterium
ATTGAAAAAGCTTGCCATCATTAGTGCGTTTTTTACCGTCGCTAGGCGTATGGCTTATTAAGTATTGACTGCGGGTTTGTGTTTTTATGTCATAATTTTGAAATTGTTTTTTCAGACAAATTGGTACGTAATCCTCAAATACGCGTTCCATAGGAAATAATATAGACAACATGCTTTTTGAACCGTTTACCGATGTAGGGCTTTGATCTTTAAAAATCATCTCGATCCACGGTCTAATCGCTTCATAGTGAGATAAATGCCTGCCCCGTTGCCAAGCATTGAGATCCTGCCATATAGCTTTTGAGCTTGTTACTTCTTCAAAATGAAATAGTAACTCTCTGCAAAGGTGTTGCGTTTTTGCTGTCACGCGCCTGAGCGACCAGAGCAAAGCACTTTTAATTAATCGGTTTTCGGGGCGATTAGTTGTCAGCTCATCAAAGGCTATAAAGTGATGGTGTTTATTTACTAAGTTATGTCTGATTTGCTGACTAACCAGTATTCTACCCTTTATAAAAGGTTCATTACTCTCGTGCGTTTCATACTGCCTTGCCACACCACGCTTAATTAATAAGCTTATTTCACGTAAAAACAATTGAATAAATACATCAAGTAACGGCATTTTCTCCATATCTAACGATGCACTGTCAGCAACCTTACCTGGTAAATATCGCGTTGCTTTTAACATCTTTATGAGGTTGGAGCGGTTCCTGCTAATACTTCCATCACTCTCAGCATGTACGCTTTTCCGATGTGTTTTAGGCAATATTTCAATTTGATCGCCGCAAGGTAAGCAAATTACGCCTACGTAATTTTGGCAAACCAATACCTCTTGTCGCTTTTCAAAGCCATATCTAAATAACTTATCATGGTCTGCCTCACTGCAAGTTAACAGCTGTTTGAGCGCTTCAAATTGAGAGTGTTCTAAGTTTAAATGATCACCCTCATATTTAGTAATATTACCTTTATACAAGCGAGAAAACTCATAAACAGACCATGTACGCATAAACCTTCCTTAGTTCTGTTTCATTTCATCAAAATTTTCATCATTTATGCTTTGATAAACAGCTGTATAATTTTCAATCTTGTCAAAGGCTTTACGGTCTACATAGTAAGAGTTGCCTGCATACTCATCAGAGCCACCAAGCCAAGTTGTATGAGCGTCTTTGAGCTCTGAAACAAATCCGTTACCGTTAAATACTTGCTTAATTTTATCCCAATCTTCAAAAAAGTATTCTTCCAATAGCGGCATAATATTAGTGATAAATACTTTTTTAAGATCTACCAAATTATTTACTTTCATTAGTAAGGCATGGCCGATAATGTGCTCTCTATCTAATAAAAGCTCTATCCGTTTGTTAATAGTAAATAAGAGCTTTCTCAAGTTAATGCCATCTACATTATCGTTTAATAAAGAGTAGTCAGTTCTTAGCTCTTTAAACTCAAATCGGCGTCTTAACGCTATATCTATATGCGTTAATGAACGGTCAGCCGTGTTCATTGTGCCAATAATATCTAGGTTGCTTGGTACCGAAAAAGGTAAATTTGAGTAAGGTAAGGTAACAGTAAGTTCGTGCTCTTCACCAGCCCGTTTATCTATTTCAATAAGGCTTATCAACTCACCAAATATCTTACTAATATTGCCTCTGTTAATTTCATCAATCACTAACGCATACTGATGGCTAGGGTCAGCTTCAGCACGCTTACACAGGCGCTTTAAAATACCAGGCTTTACAACGTAGCTTATATCACCATCATCGTTAGTAACTGGCCTTAAACCCTCAATAAACTCCTCATACCCATAAGATTGATGAAAGGTCACAAACTCAAAGCGCTTTATTTCTTCCTCAACAGGTGGCCCTGCTTTAAGCTCGTTTAGTTGCTCCCTATAACTAACAAGCAAATCGTGGTCTTTATCATCAATAAACCATTTGCTGTCTTGTGTTTTATCAAAAATCAGAGGTTCTATGCGTTTTTCATATTTAACCGTTTCAGAGTCTTTAATGGTATGAGTTTGCAAGGCAGCCCAAGCTGTCTGGCGTATGTTGGCTGTTCTACCATTAAGCGCTAACTTCTTTGTAAAATACTCATGGTTCACAATTTCTGTTACAGATAAATCGTTCTCAGCATCCAACAAAATAAGAGTAATAATTTCAAACCAACTTAATTCACTCAACTTATTATTAAGCCAAACTTCAGTCTCTTCAGAAGTGCCTGTTTCTGTGTATTGTTCTTTTAAAAGCTTTTGAAGGGTATAGGTTTTACCAGTACCAGGTGGGCCGTAGTAAATTAAGTTCATTGGTGTGGTTGTCATATGTGCAGCCAAATCTGAGTTAGTTGTAACACCATTATTGTAATCTCGAGGTAAATGCTTATTGCCAGCAAGATTACTTTCTTTAAAAAACACTTCTTTACTTATCAGCTCAGTATTTAATCGCTCTTCATTACTCGCAAGGTCATCTGTTAACTCAACAGTAACAGCTTTTTCCCTGCCGTAACTCTTAGGAAACCAAATGATTAATCGGCCTTTATCAACCTCAAACTGACCAGCAACTCTACCTTTAGTTAAATGCAGAGGACGATTACCAAATTTTAGAGCTGTTTCAACATGATCTACATGGTAAAGATCAAAGTTTAAGTTGCTTTGACTTATCACTCTGATTGCATCATCTAACACTGTAAAATTAACTGCTTTCTTTTTTAAAAAATCATCAAATGCCTGCGTCGACTTGCACTTATCAATCCACTGAAACTGGCTGCTATTCTTTGAGTCTATTTGGGTTACGCCGAGTTCTTTAAGTGAACAATCATAATATTTCTTTAAAATCGATTCCTCAAACTCTTGCCATTCAGATTTAGGGATTTTAAAAAAAGTACCATTGTAACTAGGTGTCCAGCCTTTTTTATCACCTTCATACGGTGTTAAAGCGGGTAGCTCGTGAATAAGGTCATATTGCCTAAATACCCAACCTTCAGTAAACGGCGTGTCATCGAGTCTTAAAATATCACTGGTCACTTTAACCAATGCTTTAAGATCACCACTGCGTGAAAGGCTAATAATGTCGCCGATATCTACTTGGTTAATGAAATGCTGCCCTTGAGACTTTTTAGTACTTTCATGTAATGAAAGAAAATTATTTTTATCTAACCAGTCAGATTGCTGTTGCGAGATATCGTTATATCCATGTGATAGCTTCCAAATTTTCATCATTCATCCCTTTGCGTAAAGCTCACTTTAAATAGTACAAATAACAAACTACACCGCGCCACAAGCTATTTTGATAGCCATACTATCGCCAAGCTTTATAAGAGATTCCTTAGCCACTGAAGAAAACTCAGCTTGCGGTAAAAACATTTCTCTCAACTTTAATAACTCTTGTTCAGCTTTTGTTCTTAGTGCAATACTGTTTGTTTCATTTGCTTCTTTTGTAGTATTTAAGTAGCTATAGTATAACGCTCGGCTTGCTTGCCAAGTTTGGCTTCTACGTTTATTCAACACAGTCTCATCAAGAAAGTATTTTTCAATGGTAAATTCAACCCTGTTAATATCTGTCTGATTTATTCCGTTTTGCGCCACAGGGGCGCCATTATCATTAAAGCTAAGAAGTAATACATCAGCAGCCTTCAATGGATCTAAAAAAAAGGGAATTTCATCTTGCCATGACTCAGTATTGGAATTAGCTCTGAATCGCTCATCAACGATAGGGAAAAATGTACCTTTTTTTCTATTAGGTCTACTTTTGCATAATCGATAATTTGTTAATTCAAAAGCCAACCAATAATACCCTGAGTGTGTTTCATGATCTTTTCCATCAATATTTTTAGTTCCTCTTTTGGGGCGATAATGTTCAACCTCTTGATAATCTCCACCAAACTTTGTTTCCGTATACCAGCATTTTTCAAAATTGATCTGTGACAGCCACTCTACTAACTTAGGTGCTCGCCAATGATTTTTGTGTTGTTCAATTAATTTATGCTTTTTAGTAAGGTCTGTTTCTTCCAATATTAGAGCAGTAATCTCATCAGAACGTACTTTCCAGGCTTGAATTTCATCAGGTAAAACAGTGGGTAATTCAATTTTTATCATTGTTCCCCCTTATCATTAATTACTTTTGAGAGGATTTCGTCTGATAATTTTTGAATACTTTCATATTCTTGAGCAGTGAACTCCGGTCTTCTAAATTTTGGGTTTCGACTTACCGCTTTCGCAAAGTTAGTAAAGTACGGATTGGGATGCGCCTGTGACATTCCCATTTCATCTAACTCTCTATTTATATCAAAAATAGCCTTAGTAACTTCATCGCCCTCTTTTTGCGCAGCAAGTAAACGATTTCTTAAATCTATTTTATGCTGTATTTCTTTATCTAAGCTTGTCCTAATGCCATACAAATCTGATTGTATAATAGCTTCGACACCTAAATTAATAGGGTCCTCATCCGGTATATTTGAATATTTACCTCCGCTATCTTCAGTCAAAACTCTTATTTGATCTGCTCGAAGGGATGTAAGCATTAAAGGGTCATGTGTAGTTAAGATTACTTGGCTTGACTCCCAGGCAGTTTTATTAGAGCCCTCGATTTTATGATCAAGTATTTTTTCAATTTGTGAAAAATAATCTAATTTCCATCGCGGATTTAGGTGGGTATCGGGCTCATCTAATAAAAACAATGATTCATCATCGCGGGTAAACTTCATCAGTCCTAAAACAGTAAGTAATTGACGTTCACCTTCTGAAAGTTGATCAAAAGTTAATTCTTGATCATTTTCTAGCGTAACTGAAACTGCCACGCTCTCTAATATGTCAGCAATATATGTACTTTCAATATTCTTGAAAAATGATGTGGTATCTGCATATTCCTCGGCTAAATTTCTGAGGGCTGCTTCGTCAGACAAAAACATGTAAAGGCGCTCTTGATTTTCAGAACGTCCTCTAAAGTCGATATTCTTTCTTTCTTTATTATCAATGGGTGCAATTGAATGCTTCCAGAGGTTACTTAAGAAGTCTTTAACTATGCCTCTTGAGTACCAGAACCGTGCATCGCCCTCTGCTTGCATTATCTCACTAGGTTTATTTTTAAACCAATAAGGTTTTTTTAAGCAAAATAGAACTGAATCAATTCCTTTTATATCTAACTTTTTAAGTAAAGCTTTACATGCTGGGTCGTCATCCACTAAAAATGCTAGTAATACAAAAAAACTATGAACATCCCTACAATAAAAAAACCTTCTTAATAATTCATTATCACCTTCTGTTAATCGCTTATAAAATTGAGTTTGGTGCTTTACAAATAACTCCTCTACACGCCAATTAGTACCGGAGTAGTAGGTAAAGATATTTAATGGTAAATACTCATTAGCATTACTCTTCAAAAACGAAAAACTTTTTTTAATATTATTAATAATAACTGAGTTATTGTTTTTATTTTTTATATCATACCCGACTTGAATATCGTGTCCTCTGCACTCATAGTTCAGCACATAACTAAAATCTGTTTGTTCACCCAAGTCTAGTGACCTAAAAATAGACACAATAACTTCTATTAAATTAGATTTTCCAACACCATTTTGACCAATAATGGTTGTAATGGCAGAGCCCTGATCAAAGGTTGTTGTAAAATCAATAAACCCTTTATAGTTAGCTAAGGTTAGTTCCTTTAACTTCATCGTAAATACTCTTTTTTATTGTTCAAAATCAGCTTCAGAAGGTTGGTTTATAAAACCTGCTTTGATTTCTTTCTTTAATTGTTTATAAAATTGAGGTAAATCAAATTTAGATTTATTCCATATAACTTTTGCATCGGCTGATCCGCCTTCACTTGCAATTTGTGACGCTAAAATTCCATCTACTTGATCTAAGTAATGATCAGTAATACTTAATTGTGTAGTTATTTTCATTGCATTTTTTTCAACTTTTTCTTCTAGATTAGTAACCTTTAGACCAACTAAATTACTAACAATGGTGTCGGTTAGGTGGAGTTTAGTGGTTTGTGCGTCGGTTAAACGGGCTTTGAGTTGTTCGCAAAGCGTTAGTAGTTCTTTGATCTTAGCTACAATACGATTTTGCTCTTCTAGTGGAGGAAGCATCAAAACTAATTCCTCTACATCACCTCTTGAAATACCTGGTATCGCAATACCGACCCCTTTACTTTGGAAGTACTTGTATTGTGAATCAACAAATAGAAACAGAAAATCAAGATTCCCTTTTAATGACTGAATAGCCATCAACTGCC
>JBLIDR010000119.1:0-6218 GCA_047632655.1 Francisellaceae bacterium
GCGTTGATTTTATTAGATGAAAGAATATTATTAGAAGTAACAATATTAAGATCCTTACCTTCAACAACTTCAGATTTTTCAATCTTAATGTTTGCAATGAATAAATCTTCTGGTAGTTCCTCTATTGCTTTGTTGGCGGATATTGGAGCAAGCTGTTGCAACAATTCTTTATTGGTTTCAGAATATTGTAAGTAAATAATAGATGCCATAACACTGCAGCATATCATTGCTAACATTAACCCAAGCCATAACCATTTATTACTTGATTTTTCTTCTTCATAAAAAAACGGGGATGCACCTGCCATCTGAGTATTTTTTTTACGTTGATCTAAATTTTTTAGTACATCGTTTACCACACTCATAGATTATCCCCAAGCGAACCAATTGTTTTTAAAGGATACGCCTTCGGTGTCTTTAATAGCTGTATCTACCATTGCTTTTTTGACTTTCTTTTGGCCTCGACTAAATGCTATTAACATGGCTTTTCCACACACAATATTAATTAATCTTGGAGTGCCTTTAGTAGCTTTAAATAATAATTTGATAGCTGATCGTTCAAATATAGGCTCACCATTGTATCCAGCAGCAATCATTCTATGTTGAACATAATAATCGACAGATTTTTTATCTAGAGTCTTTAACTTATGACTAAAAGTAATTCGTTGTCTCAACTGTCTAAAGTGATATTTATTAATTATTTGATCTAGCTCTGGCTGACCGAATAATACAATTTGCATGAGTTTTTTACTTTCGGTTTCAAGATTTGTTAATAATCTTAATTCTTCAAGTGTTTCCTCTGGTAAGGCTTGTGCTTCATCTATAATAAGAATCACTTTCTTCTTGTTTAATGCAAGATCCATTAGCCTTAAACTTATTATATCTAATAAATCACGATCACTAGTACTGTCTAAATCAGGTATTTCTAATTCTTTAGCAATGGCCAATTTAAGTTCAATTGGAGTTAACCTTGGATTAGGCAAATACGCCGAGTAATACTCTTGTGTCTCTAGGGTATTAAGTAAACGACGGCATAGTAACGTTTTTCCGGTACCCACTTCACCCGTCACTTTCATAAATCCTTCATTTGATGCAATTGAGAACATCAACATATTGAAACACTCATGATGACTTGGCAATGCAAGATAAAAATGTGTATTTGGGACCAAAGAAAAAGGCATTTCGGAGACACCATAAAATGCTCGAAAGTCATCTATGATTTTGCCCATACGCTTATCTTCAGTTATAAAGTCTTCATTAATATTTTTATTAATCTGCACTCCCAGCAGCTCCTTTTTGTTGCCAACGTGGAAAGCTATCTTGAATATCTTTTATTTCATTGTTCCAGCCTGTGGGCTCTATTACTGTTGGCTGTAATAAAATAACCAACTCACTTTTACTGTTGGTTCTTTCTACTTGCCTAAATAAGTGACCTAGAATTGGTATTTTTGATAACCAAGGAACACTGGCATCAACACTGGATTTTTTATTCTGTAATAAACCGCCAATCACAACTACCTGCCCGCTAGCCGCGCGGATAATACTGTCCGTTTCTCGTATTGAGCTATAGGCAAGAGGAAGATCAAAGATCGCACCACCAATATCAATCACTTTATTACGCTCTACAACTTCGGTAACACTTGGATGCACATGTAAAATCACCTCATTGTTTTGACCTATCTGCGGAGTCACATCAAGTGCTATTCCAGAGAAAAAAGGGGTTAAACTAATTTCAGGTGCCGTACTGGTTGTGGTAGTAGTTGTGGTAGTGCTATTGCCTATGTTTGTTACAAAAAACTCGTCTGTTCCTACCTTTATAACCGCTTTTTGATTATTAACAGTGGATATTCTTGGACTAGAAAGCACTTGTACCTCACCCTGCCTTTGCAACATCTGAATCACACCTGAAAAGTCCGATCCATTAAAGCTAAGTGAAAAAACGCCTCCGAGATCATCTGCGTTTCTAACAGTTTCAGATGTTAACTGCCCAGCCAAATCTGTTCCTGATGTAGGCAAGGTATCCCACTGGATACCAGACTGAAAGCCAGAATTTAGAGTAACTTCTAAAATTTTTGCTTCAATTATGACTTGTTTCTGTAGACTAATTTCAGCACGATTCAAAAAATCTTCAACTGCTGCTAGTTCATCTGGATAACCGCGAACAACTACTAATCCAGACTGAGCATCAACAATTACTCGTCGCCCTACACCATTTCCAACGATCATAGAAACTGAAGATTGTAAATTTAACCAAAAGTCAGTAGTCGCCAGTGTTTCTATTTTTGTAGCAGTAGAAATTTTTTGAGAATTGCCTGATGAGCTAGAATTACTAGATGAATTTGAATCTGAATTACTTGAATTATTATTTGTATCACTTGTAGAAATACTGCCACTAGACACAGACATACCTGACGAACCTGTGCGAGATACATTTAAATAATTTACTGGAAATACTCTATTCTGAAGTGTCTTCGGTAAGATCCTGTAACCATAGCTAGTGGTTATATATTGCAATCCATATACATCTTTAACCGCCTCTAGAGTTTCCTCTAGTGTTACATCTTTTAACTTTAATGTAATTCGGGTTTTAATAGACGGATCTACTAAAATATTTATTCCCATGCCATCCACTAGCCCATGAAAAAAAGCATTCGCTGAATTGGATTTAGCAATTACATCGAATCGAGATGGTGAATCGTTTATTTCTGGTGTTAATGCATCATAGGCATCATCTGGCACCACAACCTGTTCTATGCTGTTTATTGTTTTTAACGCATCGTCAATAATTGTTAATTCAACAGGCTTGCTACTACAGCCTGAAACTATCAATATTACGCTAACTATTATCGTCCTGATAATCATAATCATCCTCAATGACGCACTTTAACTGTATTCGGTTTTAGATATAGAGTTCTTTGCTTATTTTTAACTTCTAATATTACTTTATTTTCGCTAATAGATTTAACCAGAGCACGTTTAATATATTCGCCCTCTGCAACCACATATCCATTAATAACAGCACTCTTATGTTCTTTACCAATTACTATTTGTCGTAATGTATATGTGGGTGGAGCTTTTACATTTTTTACTTTTGCGTTTTCTTTAACTGTATTGTATTGATATCCAGGTGGAGCCATAGGGTCAAACCCCCAAACACTACTACAGCCAAATAAAATACAAACAATACTAATTTTATAAACCAAATACATAGTCACTGGTGCTCAATGTGTGTACATTTAAGGTTAAAATACCCTGCGGGTAGCGTGTAGTGGTAAATTTAAGCTCATTCCAATACAGGTTCCAATCTTGATTTTCTATGCGTGCTAAATACTTCTTACTTCCACTAAACGTTCCTGCCATTTCTAATGAGAGTGCATGTTTATACAGCAAGCTTCCCACTTCTGACTCACCTTTTATGTTTATTGATTCAGCTTCTTTGTTGGTAATTTGATTAATTTCTAACTCTGAATTTTGTAATAAGGCATTAAACACACTGATCATATTTTTAGGACTTATAAGTGCTGCAGTAATTGTCTCTATTTTTTCTTGTTGCTTATTTATTTTTTTTCGATACTTATTTATTTCTTTTACATAAGGTTCATTCGCGTCTGTCTTAGAATTTTTTTTAATTGTTTCGATATCAATTCTTGATATTTTGATATTACTTTTTATTTGATTTAACTGAGCATTTGATTCGACCCACTGCTGATACATTGGAATCCATACAGCCACACAGAAACTTGCCATAATAATCGCGCAACTAAAAAATATAATTATCAGTCTTTCGCGAAGCGTAAGTCGATTAAATATTTTTCTAAATATCTTCCAATTTCTCTTTACTATCATCACTATCTCGCTTGGAGCTCACAACAAAGTTAAGACTATTTCCTGTGCGCTTAATATCAAAAACCTCAAATTCTAAATCCACAAATGATGATATCTCTGATAATTTATTCAAATACTCAGGCAGCGATTCTGCACTGAGCGTATTGCCCGTAAGCCGTATTTGTTCGCCACCTTTAAGTATCTCTATTTGAGTTAACCAAAGGTTTTTTTGCTGTATTTTGGAAAGCCCATCTAGCATAGTTGAAAATGATTGCTGAGAAATATCCATCTCCCTATTTTCTAAATAATCTAATACCTTTTTATTCTTATCTGATCTTAGTTTTAATATATCGATCTGACTTAATAACTTGGCATCAATATTTGGTGCTGGATATTTTTTTCTTGTTTGTTCCAATCGTCCATTTAAATCTTCTAATTTAGTTTTATTTTTTTCTATATGTTCTATTTGTGCTTGACCTACAAAAAATAAAATCATACAAATTATTAAACTAATAATAAAACTGTAGCCAAGAACTATTAATAGTATGGCCGCCGAAAAAGGCGGCTCAATTATTTTAAATTCGTTTTGAAAAAAGTTAACTTGCTGCATTTATTCAACCCGCCTCAGTACTGAGCCAATTACTGATAAGCAATGTGTTTGCTCTTTATGGCTAAGTTTTATACTGTCTGAAACGGGTAAAAATTCACTGTAATCGAATATAGCAATCGGTGTATTTATATGCGAATGTAACTCTTCCTCCAGCAAAATACTTTCATCTTCAATTGGTAAAACATAAATTTTACTGGCGATACCTTTACCTAGTTGGCTTTCGTAATAATCAAGAGATCGCTGCAAATCTAACCCTAAGCGCTCTAACATCACTGAGTTATCTAAACTAAACGCTCCTACTTCATGGGCTAAACTTGAGTAACCCATTTCAATTTGGCGCGATAGATACATGGCATCGTGACTATACATAAGCATATCTCCATGGTTCTCTTTCATTTTTAGCAATGCCGCTGTTCCAAAGTCCATTTCAGGTAAATATAATGCTATGTTGCGTAATGCGAGTTCTGGTATATCAATAACGCTGCTTGTTAGCCCACACTGATTAACGAACTTAATGGTTTTTTCAATGGTTTCTTTAGATGCTGCTACCGCGTACAGCATTTTTATGCGTCCACGGTATGCATCTTCAGGAAGTGGAAACGCATCAATAACAGCATCATCTATTGGCATGCTAATTAAGTCTTTTAAGCGCCAACGCACAGCTTCTAAAAGCTCACCTTCTTCTACTTGTGGGGTCTCCAGCAACTGCATCTCATATTGGCTTTCATCCAGCACATAATTACAGTCTGCATTTTTCAATTTATTACGGGTTATCCAGCCTTTTACGTAAGCCAGCTGTTCACTGGATCCAATAGACACATACTCGCAAAGCTTTACACTATATTCGCCAGCTTCTAACTTGCCATAACTTAAAGCTAGACCATGCTCATTTCGTGAAATTCCTACAAGTCCTGAGGCTTTATTTTCGTTTTTTTTAAACCAATGCCTGGGGTCTAATGATAATTTAGCCAACCCATCGCCCCTCAAAATTAATATATTTATTACCTTAAACTTTAGTTATAGATTTGTATTTTAGCCAATTTGAAAGTGCTTTTTGTTATAAAAAGAGTTTTCATCATTTCAAATAATTGGGTTTAATGAGCCAAACTGATGTATTTGTTGATAAATTTAAAAAAAATAAAATTATACCCGCCCAGATGTTCGGTTTAAGGTAAAATTGATTATTATTTTAAATGTGTGTCTTCCTTATGCTTCATGTCGTACTTTTTGAACCTGAAATACCACCAAACACCGGTAATATTATTCGCCTATGTGCAAACACAGGGTTTCAATTGCATCTAATCGAGCCATTGGGGTTTAATTTGGATGAAAAAAGAGTGCGCAGAGCTGGGCTCGATTATCACGAAATGACGAATATGAAGATTCATAAAAACTGGCAAGCTTTTACTGATGACGTCGCTCCTAAGCGCTGTTATGCGATTACAACTAAAGGAAAACAATGGCATACAGAGGTTGAGTTCCAAGCGGGTGACGCCATTGTAATGGGGCCTGAATCTCGTGGATTGCCTGATGAGATGCTGAATTCATTATCACAACAAGAAAAAATATTAATTCCTATGGTACCTGGCAGTCGCAGCCTCAACCTTTCAAATGCCACATCTGTGATTATTTATGAGGCATGGCGTCAATTGGGCTTTATGGGAGCTAAGCGATAATCAACTGAAATTCTGCCATATACAAAAAAGCCGCATCAGAATTTATTAGACACTGATGTGGCTTTTTTATTAATGAGTCGCTTCTGTTTCTGGTTGCTTCGCCGCTGCTT
>JBLIDR010000120.1:0-6208 GCA_047632655.1 Francisellaceae bacterium
TATCCGATAAGCCCAAATTATTCAGTGTAACGACTGATGAACTCGCTACTATGCGCTTAGGACAATATACACCTGAAACGATTTTAAAAATGAGATAGCTCAAATAACGTATATTTTTAAGTATAAATTTTAAAAAAATTATGTAATAAATTTGCTTTGAATTGAATGCGCAATAAAAAGTAAAGCTACAAACCAGACTAAAATAACCGCAATTGCGCTAATATAGCTTATTGGCTTTTCGTTATATTGTTGAGCTTTTATTTTTGCGATTCGTAATATTTTTTTTGGGGTTAAATAAATAATTAGTGCAAAACCAAGAGGCAGAATTATAAAGTCATCTATCAACCCCAATATTGGTATGAAATCTGGAACTAAGTCTATCGGGCTTAGTGCGTAAGCTGCGACTATAATTGCAATGGCTTTTACATACCAAGGTAGCGCTGGTTCGCGAGATATAAAATATACTACTAATGTTTGGCGTTTCAGTTCCCGTATTTTTTGTTTAAAATTTTGTAATCTCATTTATCACCTACATCAGTTCATATTTACAATTGATAGCAGAGGAATCGAAAGAGCAATTGTTCAGAAAAAAGCCAATAGAATAACAAGCCGAGTTATTCTTCTTTCAGAGAATACCAATGGTTTTTATACGCCAAACTTCCCCACAGTACATGGGCCAATGCGATCTCTGAAGTGTCACGGTTAACATCTATTGGTGATAGTGTGTTGAGTTCATAATTATATTGAAAGTTCAAAGGTGCTTTACTTGGCTGAAGGATGGTTACTTCATCATTAACCATATAAGCAAAATTCTCTGCATACTGCATCATAGCTCTATTAGAAGCCGTTGGATCTGTTAGGTCTTGACCTAACATTGGTGAAATATTCTCTATACCCATTAATGACAAAAGTGTTGGTGCTAAATCGATTTGACTGACTATTCGTTGATCTAAAGTGGGTCCTTTACCTGAGTTTAGAATCACACCCGGAATGTGGAAATTGTTAATGGGAACAAGATCTTTGCCCATTGCTCTCGCATCATGGTCGGCAACAACGAGGAATATAGTATTTTCCCAATAGTCTTGCGCTTTTGCTTTTGCAATAAATTGTCCTAAGGCATAGTCTGCATATTGTATGGCTTTATGGCGCAGTAATTCTTTGTCATCATATTGTTGTAATTGTTCAGCAGTGTATTGAATTGGTGAAACAATACCGTCAGGTATTTCAAATGGATCATGGTTACTTGACGTAAATATGAAACTAAAAAATGGTTTTCCTTCGTTATGAAGCTTAGTTAATTCAATATCAGTTTGATTAAACAAATCACCATCGCTTGCCCCCCAAGACGCTACGAATTGTGGGTTTTCAATATCATTAAAGTCAACAATGTCAGTAAAGCCGTTTCCTAAAAAGAAGCTTTTCATGTTGTCGAAATGACTTTCTCCACCATAAATAAATTGAGTCTCATAACCATTTTCTTTTAGCAGAGATGCAATAGTAAAGAAGTCCTTTTGCGATTTGTCTAACTTAACCACTGCCCTAGAGGGAGTTGGAGTAAAGCCAGTTATAACCGCTTCAATACCTCTAACGGAGCGAGTGCCTGTTGCGTATAATCGTTTAAATGCCCAACCTTCTTGATTTAATTTATCAATTTCAGGTGTCAGCGGGATTCCACCAAGAGATGATACATATTGGGCACCTAAGCTTTCTTCAAGGATAATTACCAAGTTTTTTGGTTGCCCCTTAAAGCTCGGAGAGCGCTTACTTAAAGTGGGTAAGTTATCGTTTTTGAAGCTGTCCAAAGGTTGTTTTGACTCCTGACGAACTAGCTCAATAACTCGATCATCTTCCATCTTGCCATACAACTTAGCTGCATTTTTTTCATCACCGAATTGATTAAGCGCATAAGCAACACTGTAGGTCGAATTTAATGTAAGTGAATTAACTAGTGGGTCAGTGGAAAAGTACACTAAGGCAGGATTGATTGGTCTGTGGCCTAATGTCCCTCGTGCAGATAAAGCAATTATTACAAAAAGCATCAAACAAGAAACCAGCCTACTTCCGATTGCTGCGTTATCTTCTTTTACTTTGTTAGAGACTACGTGATCAGTAAACTGCCATATTTTTTTAACAGGAAATAGCAATAGAGCAAACACTATCAATATTGTTATCAAATGACCATTCACCAGCATTTTAGACACTTCATCAGGATAAGCTAGATATTCAATAAATAGCCTGTTTGGTCTAAAGCCGTATTCATTGATAAATGCGGGCGTTGCTAATTCAAAAAACAATATGCCCATAAAGCAGATCAGAAACCAAATTCGCAAAACCAATGACCAATATTCTTGAAATCTAGTTTTTGACACCCAAGGGTGCAATAACGCCGGGATGGCGCATAAGTAACCTACGCTACTTAAGTCTATACGAAAGCCATTTGTGATTAGGCTCCATATACTATTTAAGTCATTAAATCTATCTAATTGCCAGATAGCCAACCCTGTTCGTACTAAGGTTAGGAATAGCATGACAGAAACAGAGAATAGTAGGAATGGTCTGATAAAGCTGTAGATAGAAGTAAACATCGCAATTCTTTTTAGTGAATAACACGATGTTTACTGTATTAGGTTAAACTTAAGAATTGCTTAATTAAAACTGATAATTAGACATTAATGTTGTTTTAAAGCAGGTCGTTGAGGTAGAAGTATGATCAAAACTACTATTACAAACAGTAGTGTCGCGGTAGCTGAATATCTACTCAATTCCAAACCACCGTGCGCAACAGGCTTGTCTAAAAAGTCACCAACAACCGCGCCTAAGGGACGAGTCAAAACAAATGCAAGCCAAAATAACATTGTTCTAGATACTTTAGTGAACATATATAGGGTTAATACAATTCCTAAGCCTGTACTGAAAATATATGCAGCTCCAATATAACCCAATCCAGCAGTATCAGCAGTCCAGTCTCCCAGTGCAGTCCCAAGTGTTTGAGAAAACATAATGGTTAACCAGTAAAACGATTCAGCTTTAGGGTTGTCAATAGTAGAAACACTGATACTTCCAATTGTTCTATACCAAATAGCCAATGTAATAATTAAGAGAGTAGCTAATAGAGTTGAGCCTCCTAAATACCCAATTCCCAACGATCTATCGGCAAAATCAGCAAGTGTTGTCCCCACTGTCGTTGATGCAATAATAGTGATCCAATAAATAAACGGGCTAAATTTTGTAGATTTTACTTGCATAATAACAGCAGCAATAAAAAAGGACATAAAGATTACAGTTCCAACTAAATAGCCCAAATTCATTGACATTGAAACAGCATCACCACCTGTTTCACCTAACGTAGTCGCGAGTATTTTTATTATCCAAAACCCTATTGTTAATTGAGGTACTTTTATCAGAGCATCGTTAAATTGTTTATTCATATAAAATTCCTCTATGTGAGTATGTCATTAAAAAAGAACTACCAACCAAATACATATAGCAATCACTATACTCACTAATACTGCGGCAGACCCTAAATCTTTCGCTAAACCTGACAGTGGGTGTATTTCGAAACCAATACGGTCAACGACTGCCTCTATTGCAGTATTTACTATCTCGGTAAACATAATGAACAGTACCGCAATGATAAGTATGAGTTGCTCTTTCAGTGTAATATTGAACAAAAAAGTTACGGGGATCGACAATATAAGCAACAGTAACTCTTGTCTAAATGCGGCTTCATTCCTTAGGAGCCACTTGAACGCTCTGATTGAATTCAATGTTGCGAGATAAACTCGTTTAAGACCTTTAGGCTTGTTTTCACTATCAAACACGGATTAGTTTACTCCTTGAGAAATTGTTGGTGACTTTGCATTTGCTACGGAAACACCATTAGTACAATGATTAAAAGGGTTGTTTTTAGGTTGATAAACTTTTGACTTTACTTGCATTTCAGCAAGTAAAATATCGAATACGTTGTCATGAGATATAGGCTGTTCACTAATTTTATTTAAACAATCTAACTTGGCTTTGTGATGTAATTTATCCCCCCAATAAATCAATGGCACTTTTGTTTGTTCTTCTGGTGCAAATGCGTAAGGTAAACCATGTAAATATACGCCACTTTCGCCCAAAGATTCACCGTGATCAGAAACATAAATCATTGATGTTTTGATATTGTTCTCATTGCTCAATGCTGCAAGTTCTGTGATGATTTCTGACAAGACTAAATCAGTATAAGCAATAGTGTTGTTGTAGGTATTAACCAGTTCCTCTTGACTACAATTTTGGATATCACTACGTTGACAGTCAGGAGAAAATACTCGTGTATCTGTGGGGTAGCGTCGGTAGTAAGTAGGCCCATGAGAGCCGATCATATGAAGTACAATTAGTGTATTGTCGCTTTCCAATGAATGAAGTTTCTTTCTTAATTCGTCAACCAGCACTTCATCGAAACAGTACTCACCATCACATAATGGATTTTTACTATTAGTAGAAATCTGCTCCGTTTTTACCCTTGAGCAAACGCCTTTGCAGCTACCATTATTATTGCTGATCCAATACACTTCAGCTCCTGCCAAGTGAATTAAATCAACGGCATTTTGTTGTGCTACCGCCACTCTTTTCTCGTAGTTGTTTTTGTTTAACCTTGAAAACATACAAGGTACAGATACCGCAGTTGCTGTTCCACAGGAGGTAACATCTTTAAATGAAACAACGCCTAAGTCTTTAGTTAGGCTATTGGTCTGCTTTTCATAACCATTTAAAGAAAAATTTTGGGATCTTGCTGTTTCACCTAGCACTAAAACAGTAATACTTTTGTTACTATCATCATTTTTAATGGTTGGAGACGTGTCTAACAGGCTGAATTTTAACGGAGGATACAAATAGTTTTTTCGAACATATTTTACTGTTGAATCAATCAAGGCATATGGCGTTAGATAGCCCACTAAATCGCGATTATTTCGGCCAACAGATGCATAGTTTGAATAAAATACTATTGCAATTAGAAATATTACACCGACACTGCCGCTAAGTAATTTTATCCGTGCGAGCAATTCCCCGACAAAAGAACTATAGGTCAATTGAACGTTGGCAATAAGAAGTGAAGGTATTACTCCAAAAAATAGAAAGAACAATATTGCGGAGAAGTTAAAATAAGAAAATGCTTCAGCCGTATCCGTTTCAACTGTATTTTGGATCATGCCATAATCAAAAACTATACCGTATGTCACAGTGCTATAAAAAAGAACAGACGACAATAAAACCAATAAGATGAGTAGTGGTTTTGTTATCCATCGAAAGGATAAAAAGCATTGAACGAAAATAGACAATGCCAATAAAAAAACAGGGACAGACAGTAAGAAAAAAAGATTGTAAGATTCAAGGGCTGTAACCACTGTCGTTATTTTACTTAAAAATGGGAAATTCAAAACTAAAGTGATGTATACGCAGGTATAAATCACTAATTGATTAGTTGTGAGCTTAATTTGGTTTAAAAAATTGATAATTTTGTACACTTAACTTACCTTAGAAAGAATGTAATGCTTTTTCATAAAGACACCTCTTATGAGTATGGCTTTATGGTAATTTTGTTAACTTAAGATTTGCTTAGTTCAAACTGATAAATGGCAAAGTGTTGCTATTTTTTGCTTAGAAAGGCTTTGCTATTATTGAATTACGGTAGTTAGTTTTAGAAGTTAATTAGAAATGTAGTTTTTATCTTTTATTTGTAGGAAGGTTATGCCGATATTGCTTCTTAATGTTTCTCAATAGAACTTATAAGTAGTGTTGCGACTTCTTCTTCCTTGTGTTCTTGTAAAAGCATAATAGGAATATAGTCGTAATCAATTGCCAGCCAAATATGCGTCTTTCTAGTACTATTTTTTCTAATCCTGCTTAACTTGATGCAATTAAGTTCCCCAAGAGGTGTGTCAATAGTAACTCGTCCACCATTCAGGAAGTTAAATTCTTTGAAGCCACTTGTATCATAAACGGTGTAATGCAATTGTTTTACATTAGAAAACCCATCGTTTTTCAGTGCGTCAAGCCTTAACATTTCAAACACAAATAGTGGGTCTAACACGTCATCTTTTAAGGTTTGCTCACTAATATCGCCATTCATTTTAGCTATTAAAGTTTGGTTATTATGATCAAAATTTAACTGTAAATGTTTATCTTTTTTAAAAGTTCTCGAATCTTTTCCTTTATAGCTCAGTAA
>JBLIDR010000121.1:0-6173 GCA_047632655.1 Francisellaceae bacterium
GTAACGTTAGGGGGTAGCTGGACTGTTAATTTTATTTTGTTCTTTACCGTAATAGTAGATTGCAATAATAAGTTGAGACTCCTCATTAATTTCATTTAAGTACAGTTTGTATGACACATCATTAAAGTCCCTAACTGAATAGTATTTTTAGTTGGGGTTTCCTCTCAAGTATACCGATTGCATTATTTAACCCTTCCATTATGAGCCAGTGGTATAAACATCTATTTATAGTGGCAATCTTACTCGTCTAGTTTTATGAGGGAACGAGTTGTTATTCACTGACTAATTATCATGAGTGCGTCATGGCATACACTTTATGAAGTTACGATACGAATCATCGAGACCAAATTACCTTTTGCTTATATCTAGGTGTTGAGCACTGATTAAGTCTGCACATTTACTTTTAGAGTTAAGCTCTTCTAATAGTGTTAGTAATCAGTGCGATGGTTAGTAAATATAGTATCGATACAAATAATTGGTTTGATTGTTATTAATCATCGCCGTTTAAGGTGACGGTCTATGCAACTTTGACTTTTATAGTGGATGGTTACTGTTCTTCGGTTAGGTGAAAAAACTGAGCAATATATTTAATATTAGATGCATTCAATTATGCGCATACAAAGGGGGTTTATTTTTCTTTATATAAAAGGATGCATATATTGTATCACCCGGTAAGTTGACGTTTTGATTGATTGCATTGCTTCATGGTGAACAGATAAGTAGTGTTGGTAAATTGATTCTTTTTGTTTGGAAGGCGAACACCAGAGATAGGGATGAGGATAATCATTCTAATTGTATTCTCCAGATACGATCAAGCAGGCATGAAAACACTCTATTTTAGAATTTTTTTCATTTAAATGAATTTGCAGAAACAGGGGTTACAGCACCTCGCGCATCATTTTGAATATTATATCGATAACACTTAAATGCTGTGTATCTTTTAGTGGTCCTATGTCGGGTTCAAAC
Organism: Francisellaceae bacterium; assembly: GCA_047632655.1. GTDB lineage: Bacteria > Pseudomonadota > Gammaproteobacteria > Francisellales > Francisellaceae > CAJXRW01. Next base: position 967 of record JBLIDR010000121.1, read on the forward strand.
ACAATGACTTGATAAATTAAACTATTTGTTTCTCATACTTAGTGGCGACATAAAGCAAATCACTGCATCAAGTCCACCATAGCATTTCAATTCTTAATGGACAGTGGATGGAATAAGAATTGTTGATATATTTAAAGCAAAGCTTTAGAAGAACGCTAAAACCATTACTAGTCATGATATACATCATGACTAGTAAATAGATTTATTGAATAGTGCGCTTATGGATTGGTAAACGAAAAGACACTTATGATATTGATTATGCTTCGCGAACAGCGCAAGCACTCCACTGATGGATAGCGGACTTCTGCGCATGGGACATGTTGCCATTAACTATAAAAGGCGCTCCTGTTGCACTATGGTCTTGTGTTGCATGGGCTGAAGATCCGTCTGAAAACTTGAATCTTGTAACACCGTTGTTATTTGTTGTGTCGTCTAATACTCGCATACTCTAATCCTATTTTGGTCTTTGCAGATTATGAACATTAGGAGGGTCCTAATGTTGTGCACTTAACTAGGTGTAATTATATTAGTTACACATACTTATGTCAACATTTTAATTACATTAGTTCATCCACCAGCGGTAACATATATGACGCTTGTGAATGCCATTACTCAGTATCAAGCAAAATAAGACTCCTTGGGTAGACATAAACTAAGATAACGTTAATTCTTAATTGGTTACCCTTCCCTGTTCATGGGATTTAAAATTTAATGTTCATAAGAGAAGCTATTTTAATGGATATGATCATGCTTGCTTTAATAGGACAGTAACCGGTCAAATTTTGTGCGTGTAGGTTCATTCATGTTTTGGTATGCTTAACGCCTATATTATGTGCATGAGGTATTTATGAGAAAACTAATAGAAATTGAATTACCCGAGCTGCATCGAGCGATACGAAATGCTTTTGTTAGTCGTTATGAACAGACAAATAGTAAACTTGATAACGACAGCAAGAAACCGATACCTTCTGAGAAATGGACTATGTTGGTAACGCAGGGTCTGGTAGATAGAGACCTGGTAATGCTAGATGAGTTATTTAATTGTTCAGCTGATTGGAATCGCATAAGTAAACTGGCTGTGCTGGATGTGGTTAAATCAGAGGGATTCGATATAGACATGAAAACAACCGGCAAGAACATGATGGCAGTTATTTGCGAGCAAATAGAAATTGATAATGCGCTTTTAAATTCATTAAAAAAGAGTATGCGAATAGATGGGCCCCTGGATGATGCAAAAGAAGACATAGCACACTTTGCTATTGATGGTGGTGAGCCTGGTGGTGCGGCTACATTCATTAATAAATTAATTACTGAGAACGGCTTCACTGAAATAGTAAAGGTTGGCAATAAATCGTATTTAGGGTCAACAATTCAAAACACGGGTTACTTACTACATAATGGATTAAAGAAGTTTGCGTCGCTTAGTGTTGATAAATTTACTGCTGAAATAGAAGTGGCTAGGTTGCAGGGCCCAGGGCATCCTATTATTTGGGGAGAAAATAAAGTTGAAGACCGGCCTATGGACTTACTTATGCGAATGTAAGGAGTCGCCAAATATAACGAAGCCACTTTATCAGTGGTTTTTTTATGTCCTAAAGAAATGCGTGTAAGTAGAGCTGTTGGATTGTGCTAGATGAATTCTTTAAGGAATAATAGAGGATGCATTGATAATAATACCGGGGTGCTTATTTTTTTTCGTTTAGGTTTACCCGGTAGGGTTTTGTATCTTTACTTGGTGGTCGTATTGGAAGGTTACATTAATTTTATAAGTTTGTAGTTTAAATGAATCTAATAGGCGAGTTGAGTTAATCGAAAGGATGCGTTCTAAATACTATTACTTTCCCACCTTGTGGATGTTCTCATATATTCATTGGGCGTTTATATGTCGTTATGTTTAGAGGAGGAAACTCTAAAAACAATAATACCGGAGTTCATAAATGGAGATGATGTTCTTTATGTGGATATTTGCCGGTTTATTCTTTTCGAAGTAAGTGGACTGGGTTAAGCAATATAAGTATGCAGAGGATGCCCGGTACGGAATGATGTCGTTATTATTTAGTTGTTGTGTTCATCTATACAAAATTGTTTTTATTGGTTATGAAGTCAATATGGGTATCAATATAGAGTTTGCTTAGCAATTTTTTGTTGTGATGATTAGGAAGGAACGGGATCAAGTTTAAAATGAGTATTTTTCTATCTAACTTAGCAATGCTTTACTTTAGGGTCTGACGGTGTCGCCGGTCATTTATTTTAAATTAGAGGGCGGACCACATTATTTGGTTTTCAAGACACATCGCTTTAGCGCCATGTATTTTTATAGCAAGTTTAATCAGTGTAAAAACTCATTGGGATTGTTTGAAAGTTAAATGTAGGTTTTAGTCGTTTTAGTCAAACAGTAAGTGATGTGGATTATGACTTGGTAAAGTAACTATGCTGGATAATGCAGGTAAATGATTATTCTTTTTATATATATAATGTGCAATATCCTTCATAATGTGAGTAGTGGTTACAATAGGAATCATTTACTAAGCATTCAATTACAGAGGTATGAGCGTATGAGTTCAAATGAGAAATCAGCAGGTTTGCTAAATAGGGAGTTTAGTCAAAACGTATCTAGGGTTGTAAACGTATTATTAAACATAGCGCTAGTGGCCTCAATATTATATGGCGCTTTTTCGATTGTCATGCTGACTAACCAGGAGAGCTTTTCATTTTTTAAGTCTGCTACGATTGCAGTAGCGATGGGAACTAACATTTACATTTTGGTTTCATTGAAGAAAATGGATGCTAAAAAAGGTACCGAGAGCAAGGAGGATGTCTTTAGTTTAAAATTAGACTAGTAGGTTCGTTAGTTATCAAGGCGAGTGTATCTCGCCTTTTTTGCGCCTGGGTTTTAATGAGTGAAGTGTATACAAGGGTCTGGCTAGAAAAAGGAGTGGGCTTGTTTGGTATTTTTGGCTGGTGGTTTTGTTTCTTACTGCACCTCACCTCTATTGGTAGATTCGAATAGGGTAAGGTTATGATTAAGTAAAATGCATGAAGCTTATTACGTTTCGTTTTACCTGTTACTCACATATTCTTTAAATAAGCTTTGCATTGTTCGCGTTTGCGAACTAACATATATGCACGGTTCGAGAACAGCTTGAACCGCTCACAAAATAGGTGATAAAAATGTATAAACTTACTTCTTTCGAAACAAACCTTCTTACCGCTTTTAAAGCTTTTATTTTAGAAAAAAATAATCTCAAATTAGATTTTAGAGTTCATGTTTACTTAGAAAACCAATACGGCGCGACTCCATGCTATAGCTATAGTGATGCGGAAACAGTTGTTGATTGCATGTCTGATTTTTTCGATAAATATCATGTTGATTATAGCGGTCGTTATAATCGCTCAATGACAATTGAGTCATTAAGAACGCAGAAGCTAAATGATTTTTTGCTTGTCCATCTTGAGCAAGAGATTGAAGAAGTGATTTTTATTGCTGTGAATACTGATGACACGACAACAAAAATCACAGATGTTTCAATTCTAGATGATGAATACGGTTCAACGGCTATAGTTGAAGCACAAAATGCAATCGGTAAAAAAGAGACGTTTTATGTTCAAACAACAGATGCAGAATACCGTAGTGATTTAGGATGTTGGTTGATAGCGGGTGGTGATGACATTGATCAAGATGATTACCCGTTCTTTGATTTTCATTTGATCATATCAAGTGCAGAAAGGTGCGTAAGAGATACTTACGAAATCAAAGAAACAGCAGACAGCGAGCTTTATCTTAAAGTGTATAACAACAAAGTTGAGGTCGTCGAATTGAACCGTAATTTTATTAATAAAGATTCATCGTCTTATCAAACAGAATATAAATTAGTTGAGACATTCGTGGATGAAGATGATGCTGATAAATATATCGCAGAATTAAATAAAAACTAGAGCTAACAAGAAAAGCTCCTTCTGGAGCCTTATAACGCGGGTTAAAAATCAACTATGAACTGCTACGAACTACAGGCGCTAAGAAAGTTATTTATGTTAGATGTGCGCGAGGCGGCTGAATTAATTGGGGGTAAACCAGTTTCAGTCAGAACATGGCAGTACTGGGAGTCAGGACGCTCTGCGGTTCCAGATGATATCGCTGAAGCAATGCTTTTTTGGAATAGTTGGCGAGATGCTGCATTTGAAGCACGTATAAGCCAGTGCCACCCAAAACGTAGCGGTAAAGAGCCGATCAAACTGAATTACTACAAAACTGTAGATGACTTTGAAAAAGTAACGGGTAAGAGAAATGTCATCACATGGCGTTTAAGTCAATCTGTTGCAGCCGGACTTTATTCAGAAGGTATGGCTGTGCTTGTCGAGACCGGCGGACTGCCGATGGAGTGAACGCGGGGTTATCTAATACTACTCAGAAAATAGGAAGCTTTGCCATGAGTACTACCTCTATTGGTATATTCAAATAGAGTAAGGTTATGATTGTCTAAGATGAGTTACAACATTACATTGCATCTTCTACGCTAATAGTATCTTTTGTGTCGATAAAATACTTTAATACTTTATCTTTATCCTCGTTAAGGAATCCGAATATAAACTCAGTCATTCCACACCGGCAACCTATGACATACAGATGCTCATTGAATTCCAAATGTTCAATTGCATTGTCTTGAAACTGAAATAGCTTTGGATTTGTTACTGCTGAAGTCTCGGCACTTGGCAATTCTTTTTTGTGGTAGTCCTCATCCCATTGATTACAAATATCATAATGAAAAACCCCACAGTGGCACTCTGCACTGCATCCTTGAGTCTTTGTAGAGAATATATTAGTAAAGGCTGAATGTTTAACTGCAGTTTTCATTGATTTAGTTTCCTATTGTTTTAAATCTATATGTGTGTCGGTAAATGGATAAGGAGAACCCTCTTCACTTATTCCAAAGAACTCACCTTTTTTAACAGTGAATCGGCCTCCTGCAGTCTGAACAAATAATTCTCCATTCTTATGATGAAAGTTTTCACTACCTAAAAAATTTGATATTTCTATCTGATTTTCACCCGTCCACTTTATTGTATTCTTGGCCATCTCATCTAGATTTATCACTGCGTCTACCATTCTGCTTTTGCCGGTGCTGTTTTGAGGTAGAGAAGCAATGGTTTTATAAAACTCAGTTTGAGGATTGGCGTTAGCCCACTCTATTTTTTTGACTAAATCTTCA
>JBLIDR010000122.1:0-6160 GCA_047632655.1 Francisellaceae bacterium
AAAAGGTTCAACTGCAACTGAGATTATTTTCTTACCCTGTTGGTTTTTGATATATCTTGAAATACCGGTTAAAGTTCCGCCTGTACCGACTCCACTAATCAATACATCAACTTTTCCTGCTGTATCCTGCCAAATTTCTGGGCCAGTAGTTTCTTCATGGATCTCTGGATTTGAAGGGTTATTAAATTGTTGTAATATATAATATTTTTCAGGATTATCCTGTGCCATTTTCGTTGCTTCATCAATCGTGCCTTTCATGCCTTTACTCCCGGAAGTCAAAACCAACTGAGCACCAAATGCAGCCATTAACTGCCTACGTTCAATACTCATTGTTTCAGGCATAACCAAAATTAATTTATAACCTTTACTCGCTGCAACCATTGCCAAGGCTATTCCTGTATTACCACTTGTTGGTTCTATTAATATTTTATCTTTAGTCAATAAGCCTTTTTTCTCAGCATCTAAGATCATATTATAACCAATACGGCATTTAACTGAACTAGCTGGATTACGAAATTCAATTTTCGCATAAACTTTTTTACCTGGGAATAATTTTTTCAGATGAACTAAAGGCGTATTACCTATTGTTTCAGAATTATTTTCATATACCTTAAAACTCATTCTTATCTCCTAATTTTTATCTATCATAAAGCGCTTGCAATAGCATGTTCTGCTTGAAATTTAATTGATACACAAGTGTTTTTCAGCTTTGCTGGGGAACCAATCGCAGTAGCTCCTTTAGGAACATTTTTTAATACGACTGAATTTGCACCGATAACGGCATCATCTTCAATTATAATATCCCCTAATATTTTAGCACCAGCACCAATAATAACTCTATCACCAATTGAAGCATGTTTACCATACTTAACACGCTCTTCTTTCATTAGATTGATATCATAATCAAACGGCCTGGCACCACCAATAGTTACCCCGTGATAGATTAAACAATCATCACCTATGGTGGCCTTAGCCCCAATAACAGTACCTGCGCCATGATCAATGAATAATCGTCTGCCTATTTTTGCTCCTGGATGAATTTCAACACCAGTAAACGCTCTAGCAATGGTTGAAATAAACTTAGCAAAAGTTTTAAATTTATGATTCCACATCCAATGGGTATAACGATATGTCCAAATGGCGTGCATTGCAGGATAATTTAAAAAAACATCAACACGGTTAAGTGCTGATGGATCTTTTACAATAATTAAATTTATATCTTCTTTTATACCTATCATTTAGATTCTCACTTTTATCGTTTTCGTGCAAAATATTTGTACTACTAATTTTTGATTAGGCAACGTGCAATCCACATTCACGTGTCAAACCAAAAAAGCGAGTTTCATTTTCTGAAACTTCTGCGCTAATTGGCCTAGTGGTTTGTTTATCTCCGATACTGACATAGCCTTGCTGCCACAAAGGATGGTAAGGTAATTTATTTAATTTTAAATACTTATGTATAGTTTGGTTACTCCAATCAAGAATAGGTAAAAATTTATTACGTCCATCTTGGATTGAAATAAGTTCCATTCCCTTGCGTTCTTCTGATTGCGAGCTTCTTAAACCCACCGCCCAAGTTTTAGCTTCAAGATCATCTAAAGCATTTTTCATCGGGATTACTTTATTGAATTCATTGTATTTATGTATACCATTTAAACCTTGATCCCATTGTTTACCATATCGTGCCTCTTGCCAAGCTGGACTTATATTATTACGATAAACTTTTAAATTTAATTTAAGCCTTTCGGTGAGCTCGTCAATAAATTGATAGGTTTCTTTAAATAAATAACCCGTATCAACTAAAATAACGGGTATGTCTGGCTGCACAGTCGCCATCAAATGTAACATCACTGCTGATTGAGCCCCAAAACTAGATGACATAACCATGTCACCAGATAAATTTGCCAAAGCCCATTCAATTCTTTTTTCTGCACTTAACGCTTTAAGCTTATGATTAATCTCTTTATTGTTATGCATGGAAATACCTACCTTCTTTTACTTCAGCAATATGACCTTGGCGAATACAAAAATCGCCAAAAGGTTCTGTTTGCAGACGGTTAATAGAATAATCTTTTAGCAACTCATCTAATTTTTCTAATATATGCTGTTCTGATCCGTTTTCAATATATAGTTTATTTAAACGATCACCTGAAAGACTACCTCCCAAGTAGCAGTTATAAATCCCAGGTGATTTACCGATCAAAGCAATTTCAGATAAAAATGGACGAGCACAACCATTTGGACAACCAGTAATCCTAATTGATACCTCAGAATTATGTAAATCATTTTGATCTAAAAGTTGATCAAATTTAGCGATAAAATCTGGCAAATATCTTTCTGCTTCTGCCATAGCTAAAGCACAGGTTGGTAGAGCAACACAAGCCATAGCTCGTTGACGCGTCTTACTTAAACCTTTAGTGATTAAAATCTTATGCATATCTAAAATGGAATCTATTTTAATTTTCTGACTCGCAGAAACTCGTGAGATCACTAAGTTTTGATTAGCAGTTAAAATCATCTCACCATCATGTATTTTAGCAATTTCAAGCAGAGCACTACGTAATGTTAACTCATCATCAACGATACGACCCTGGGGAATAAACAAGGTAATACTATACTCATCATTTTCACCTTTCTTCCAGCCATAAATATCACCAGAAGAGTTAAATTTAAATTGATAATCCTCATCTAAAGAAAAACCTAAACGTTGATTTAATTCAGTTAAAATCCAATCAATACCTTTGTCATCAATCGTATATTTAAAGCGCGCGTGTTTACGATTTTGCCTATCACCAAAATCACGCTGAATGGTAACAATTTTTTCTGCTACATCAACAACTTGACCAGGTAGACAAGAGCCAATGATTGAACCAGCTCGAGGATAAGTTAAATTATCACTATGGGTTGTTCCCATGCCTCCGCCAATAACTACGTTAAAGGCCTTTAGTTCACCTTTTTCAATAATAGCAATAAGTCCCAAATCTTGAGAGTAAACATCAATATCATTATAAGGAGGAATCGCTATCCCAATTTTGAACTTACGAGGTAAGTATGTTTTACCATAAATCGGTTCAAATGTTTCCTCATTAGGTTCTAAATCTAACTTAGCGCCATCTAACCAGATTTCATGATAAGCGCTAGTTTTAGGGGTCAAATGCGCACTAATATCATTACCAATAGCCACAATTTGATGATAAACATCACCAAGGTGTGGCGCGATGGAACACATGACATTGCGATTCACATCACCGCAAGCAGCTAATGTATCAAGCAGAGCATAGTTAATTTTTTGAATAGTTTGTTTTAGGTTTGTTTTAATCACACCATGCAGCTGAAAAGCTTGACGCGTGGTTAACCTGAAGTTTTCTTCACCATAATCACTCGCTAATTTATCAAACAAAAGCCAATGCTTAGACTGGAAAACACCACTTGGGACTCTGGCACGAATCATAAAACTGTAAGCTGGTTCGAGCTTTTGCTTACGACGCTCTTCTCTTATGTCACGATTATCTTGCTGATATATACCATGAAATTTAATGAGTTGTTGGTCATCAGCACAAATAGCTCCTGTGACATTATCAAGTAAGCCATTAGCAATCGTACCACGCAAATAATTACTTTTAGTTTTTATCCCCTCATTAACGGATAAGCTGCTTTGTCCTTCTTCGATATCACTCATTTTAATATACATCCTTTTGATAGCGCTTGGCTTTTCTTAGCTCATTCATATATTTTTGGGCATCCACTAATGAACAATCCTTATTAAGTTGTATTATATTCAATAAGGCATCATGTATATCACTAGCCATGTGTAATGCACCACAAACATAAACATGCGCACCACGCTCTAACCATTGAAATAATTCCGTACCTTGTTTTTCGATAAGATGTTGAACATAAATTTTATGCTCTTGATCCCGTGAGAAGGCGACGTCTAAGTTGGTTAACAAACCTTTATCACGATAATTAACCAATTCTTCTTGATATAAAAAATCACTGTGGAAATGTCTAGCACCAAAGAATAACCAATTATCACCTTGATCATTGTTTGATTTACGTTGTTGTAAAAAAGCTCGATAGGGCGCTACACCAGTTCCAGCACCAATCATAATTATTGGCACATTTTCTGTAACTGGTAATCTAAAATTTGGATTCTCGGCAATATATACATCAATCTTGTCATCAATATTGACTTGATCTATCACATATGTAGAGGCATGGCCGCCATGTTTAAACCCAAAAGATTCATATTCAACTTTAGCTACAGTAATATGAACTTCATCTTCGTAGACATCTGAGCTCGAGCTAATGGAGTACAGTCGTGGTGTCAATTTTCGTAAATAAGAAATAAATTGTTCTGCTGTTGCGACTACTGAAAATTCACGAATCACATCAATGATTTGATAATCTGCTAAATATTTATTTAGCTCTTCTTTTGATATATTAATTAATTTTTCAATTTCACCTAATTCAGCCCAAGATTTTAAGAACCCTGGGTGAAGATTTGTTAACTCATAATCATTAACCAAAATGTCGACTATATTTCGATTCGTAAAATCTTGCCCAAGAGTGGTTTCTAAATTAATGTTTAATTCATCAAGAATTAGCTTAACTAATTCCGACGAATTTTTAGCTTTAATACCTAAAGCATCTCCAGGTCGATAACTCAAACCTGAATCTTCTAGAGAGATTTCAACATGCCTAACATCTTGCTCAGATGTTCTACCAGTAATTTTTTGATTGGTTATCAGTTCTGCAGAAAAGGGATTAGATTTGTTCCATTTAGAGATTGAAGCTTGTGAGTTAATAATTGGAATAACATTAGCTGTTGTTTGTAATTTAGGCGTGATTTCTTTAATAAAGTTACTTTCCCAAGCTGATACTGCATCCTCATAATCCAGATCACAATCTAAGCGTGATAAAAAACGTTTAGCACCTAACGATTCTAGTCGCGCATCTATTTCTTTACCTATATGACAAAAAAACTCGTAACTACTATCACCCAGCCCAACAATAGAATAATTCACATCAGGTAATTTAGCCGCTCGCTGACTAAAGAGTTGTTCATAAAAATCAATTGCTTCTTCTGGGGGCTCTCCATTACCTTGAGTACTGGCGATCACAACTAGCCAAGTAGCTTTTTTTAGTTGCTTTAAACGATAATCTCCCATTGTGAATATTTCAGATGCTAAATTTTTATTACTTAAATTCAGTTTAAGCTGCTCAGCAACACCTCTAGCATTGCCCGTTTGTGAGGCATATAAAATGGTTACAACCTCTTGAGCTAAGACCTCTGTTTGTGCTACTGCTTGATGACCGTTTGCCATCCCAGCAATATAACCACTTAACCAAATTAACTGATTTGCTTCTAACTCTTTCAATACTGGCTGAATTTGAGAAATTTGCTCTTGACTCAAGGCAATTTTACTGCCTGTGGTATTTGTTGCTACTGACATTGTACTTTCCATAAAATAAATTTCCATTAGTAAGATTAGCGCTGGAATCTATTTTTTAGAACGAATAAATTCTCATAGCATTATAACTAAAAGTTATATTAAGCACTCAAGTGATGTATGTTTGCTTGAGCATTTAATTCCTCTACGTTTGACATGTTTTTTTGTTCGTGCAATTCATTTCTTGAACCTTCTGCAGCGAATGATGCAACTTGCCCAACATACATGATGGCTGGTGACATAATTTGATAGCGATCTACTAAACAGCCTAACTCGTTTAACTCACCGGTAATAATACGCTGTTTGATCGTTGTGCCATGCTCAATAATTGCGACGGGTAAATCTTTAGCATATCCAGCTTTCAGTAATTGCTCTTGAATATTATCAGCCGAATTTATCCCCATATAGATTGCCAATGTCTGGTTATTACCAGCCAATGGAATTAAGTTTGACTTGTGATTACTCTTTAACTTTGCAGTAACGACTGTTATAGAATGCGAAACACCTCTATGTGTTAATGGGATACCTGCAGAAGCAGCACAACCAATAGCTGCTGTAATTCCCGGTATAATTACATAATTAATATCATGGTCTTTGAGATACTCCATTTCCTCGCCACCTCGGCCAAAGACGAACGGGTCGCCGCCTTTTAAGCGACAAACAATTTGACCTTTCTTAGCATATTCAACCATTAGCTCATTAATTCT
>JBLIDR010000123.1:0-6148 GCA_047632655.1 Francisellaceae bacterium
ATCGTAAAATTACATGATGAAGAAGATGGTTTCTATCTAGGTCGCATTGATAGTCTTGGTGCTGAACGTGGTGACGAATGCCCACAGCGCTTCTTAGACGACTCTCATGATCAAAGTTGCATGGAGTGGCCTAACGTTGAAATTTTAAATGATGATAAAACACCTACTAGTGAATATGTATATCACGTATCAGAATGCGATATGCAAGACCCTAATGCGACCGAGGAATGAAGCATGTTTATAGTTAAGTGGGAAGATTGTTGGTTAGCTAATTTTGGATTCTCAAACTCTGATGAATCAAGAACATTTGATCGCAAAGGTGCTAAAAAATTTAAAACTGAAAAGTCAGCAGAAAATCGCATCAATCGAATTCGCAAATTTAGACGTTGTGAAAACGTTGAAATCCTACCAGTAACGACAGAGGAATAAAATGAAAAATATTATATTAAGTGGATTTATTTTAGGTTTCACATTGCCAGCTACAGCAATGATTGAGAGCACCAATGAAGCTGTTGGTTTTCATTCGATACCAGAAGTAAATATCTGCTTTAAGAGAACTACAGCTATTGATAGTGTTGAACCAACTGAAAATTCTTCAGGTATTAATCTTGTAACTTTATCTATCGAATCAGAAATAGTAGATTGCTCGATAATCACCGATAAAATTTCAGTTATCAGTAAAAATAACAGTCCGAAGCCAATTCTTGTAAATGGCAGTGGGAAGATTATTGAATACATTTCATCAATAGATACGGAGATTAGGAAAAGTGGCAAGCAAACAATAACTTTTCAAAAAAGTGATCTGTTTTCGGGGCAAGGATTGATGTTTAATGCCTTAAATAGTAAATGTTCAGATGTCGTAATAGACCTTATGCAACTTAAAAGACTTTCTGTTGAAAAGGACTTTATTCAATTACCAGAGCTAAATTCGCAAGAAAAATTTGTTAGTTGTTCTAAATAAGTTAACAGAGGAATAAAGATAATGAAAGCAATGCAAAGAGCTGAATCTGGCGAAGCGCCTTGGGTTGCTGAGCGCGGGGAAAGATACGGAAATAATAGGAAAATGATGGCAGATCAAAAAGTAAAAGACAGAAGAATCCGCAGAGCAAAAATTAAAGCCGAATGGAGCGTTAATTATAATTCTCAAGTGACAGAGGAATGAAACTAATTATCTGCTTTATTGTGGGGGCCTTTCTATTGGCTAATTGGGGGTTAAATTTTGCAGTAATTGATTTGTTTAACGCTTTATCAATAACAACAGATCCTAATATAGTTTCTAGTGTTATTGCTTTAATTTTAATAGCTTTCCCTGTGCTTAAACGCTTTAAGGAGCTTAAGTCACAATTAATCAGATATTGGTTGATGGTCGTTAATATTAAATCCATTAATAGCTAACAGAGGAAAGAAGCGGATGATTTATGAATTCATAACGTGAAATGTAATGGCCATTACCTTAATCCCAATTTTTTGTGGCAGCTTTATCCGCAGTGGTTGTAGAGTGCATTCGCTTTTTTGTTAAGAGAAGATTTTATTGAATGTATCGACTATAAAACAATGCAAAGCAAGTGAATCGCCAACTGGCCCTAACCATTAACGACATTACAAGAAAGGAAAAAATATGGCACTTCATCCAAGGAATATAGATGCTATCGATACAATAGATGCGATGGTGTTTTCTGGTGACAGCTTAACGAATGCCGAAGACCGAGAAGCTTTCAAAGAAAACATTGAAAGTTGGCTGCGAGAAATTCAAAACTTTGAAAAATTAGCGGCAGAATTACAAGTTTAGAGGCAATGGAGTAAAGACATGCTAAAACAAATAAAAAACCGATTTATTGATTTTGTTCTGGACTACCCAAAGTGGCTAACCGCTGCTTTCATTCTCTTTGCAATGAGTGAGTTCATAGACGAAAGTGCCAGCTTTTCTCAACGATGTATTTATATTCTTGCCTCTGTTGGCATTTATAAGCTTGTTTGGTTTTTCATTGAATGTTTCGTCTCTAAACAAGATGAAAACATATGCATATGAACTCAAAAATCAAAAAGCCGCCAAACGATGAAGGTATCTGGTTTTCAGACGAAGATTACCAAAAGCACGTTAAGTCTTTTGGTGATCCAAACTACGATCCTGAAACTGGTTTATCAAAGGGAAAGTCCGAGTTGGCAGCTCATACTATCATCATTGGCAAAACCTCTGATGGAATGAAAAATTAAACCAAGGAATTAATATTTATGACTAACTTTCAAAAAATTGGTGTGTGCCTGTGCCTCTTTAACACTAGCATAGCTATCATTTTAGCTATTAAAGCTGATGGTTATGAAATTGGTGCAATTACTCTGTTAGCGTTGTCGTGTCTAGTCCTTTGGAAAAGCTTACCTATCAAAAACACTTGAACAAGTAACGAGGTATATTTAAACAATGAAATTACTAGCTAGATTATTATCAATCAATCTCTTATTAAGTTTGGTTTTAGTTATTGGATACGTTGCTTTGTTTTGTTGGTCAGCTTTAATGATTTGGGTTGCCGGGTATAAGGTAGGTACATTTTTGTTTGTGTTGGTTATTGCGTTTGTAACCAGGTCGAAAGCCGCGGCATTATTTGAAGATGCGAAACAAATGAGAGCATCACGGCTATCTAAACAATAAGAGCGTATATTTCAAAAAGGTAATGAGCCGGTTGGTAAATTAACTCATGACACGGCCATCATTTTAGCGTAAATATCACACCCTTCAAACTTCACAACATTGTAATTAAAACATTGACAACGATTCATGTACATAATATAGTTACATCTATTACTAACCCTTCATCATCAATAGAGTAATCCTCATGCTAATCAGTCCAAACATCAAGCCACTTACCGGGGCAATGCTCTTGAATATTATTGGTTTTCATCATGCATGTTTTGGAAGTAAGCAATTGATAACAAAACCTGAGTTGGTGGAATCTGTCGAGCTCTTTATTGGGGGTGTGAACATATTGGACTGTATGGATAACGATTCAATGGTAGAGGATAATCACAAACTTAATTATATAAAGGCTAGATTAAAAGACTTACCCAAAGAGTCATTAAAACACCCTATGCAAACTAGCTCAGTAATAGACATTCCTTTTCAAGTTGGATTTAATACGAAAGAAGATGGGTTCATAGAGGTGCTTAACAGCAGTCAAATCAAGCAAACATCTAATAAACATTATGGTAAATTTCAGGAAGTAAAAGAAAACAGTGACTTTTACACTAAGCGAGACGCCATTAATGGGGTAGAAGCTGATTCTATAGGGTTTCATAAGAAGTCTGAAGCTAACCATAACGCTTTTAGTCCAGAGTTTGGTGTTGTTACTATCAGTCCGAGCCAACAATGCTGGTGGTATAGTTAATGCGTAATTCAATTGTGCATAATGTAGATAAGTTAATCGCTGGTATTAAGTTGCACCAAAACGTTCAGATAGAATGGGTTATTATTTTTCTGTTAAAAAATCCCAGAACTGATTTTGATTGTCCTCATTTTAATAAGGAGTTTGCCGGGCTCTTTCCAGACGAGGATGCTATCGATATATTAGAAACGTTATATCGACAAGGTATTGCAAACAAACATGCGATGCGCCAGTACTACATAGATGAAACATCAATATCTATTATCGATGGTCGAAGGCGGATCATCCAGTTCCAAAAACTAGAAAGCGATACACCCATTTGGGATTTTTAAAATATACCGGCATGTAAAAGGTGTAAGAGATGAAGTTCGAGATATGTCCGAACGTGCCGAGTCAAAACACGCTGAATTAGAAGCAAAAGCAGCTTAATAACTGCAATAGGAAATTGTGAAAATGTACTTTACCACCAATACGTATAATCCTGGGCTTTTGATGTTAATGGAAAGCTTTGATCAAATGATACTGGTAAGCGATGAGGCTTTTTCAATTAGATACATGGCTTCAGCGATAGATGCTGCTTATCATGATTTACTTCCGAGCTTTTTTGCGATTGAAACGCGAACAGGTGAGTGGGAAATGTTATCAGGTAATAAAACTTTAAACGCGATACGTCAATACTTATCAGGCGGTGAAGCATACCCTGAAGACGGAATGATAGAGGACCTTCGTGGCAAAAAATTTAATGAGCTATCAAGAGTTACCAAAAGAAAATTAGGTAACAAGACTATCCCAATAAATATGTTCGTACTGTTTAGCGGCAACAAAGGCAAAGAAGATTCTTTTAGAGCCTTTGTTAAATCAGCCATTACTTTGATATAGAAAACTAATATGATGAAAGATAAATTATTAAATGATGCTTGTAGTGGATGGTTAGGGCTAATAGCTTTTGGTTTCGCTCTAACGTCGATAACTGTGGCATCTTTATACGTTTTTTGGCTAACTTTAACTGCATAGGAAGCTTATGAATTTCACAGACTATGAAATGTTAGGGTTAACTTAGGTGGCCTATTTTTAGTGTTGCCTCTAATCTTTATTCTTATCGCAATAGCATGGCATATTTCCTCTAAAGACGAAGAACCTACAGATAGAAACTCTAAATAATTGATATTGGGCACTTTAATATGGAACTTACGGACGCGGAACAGGCTTGTGTCGATATATTTAATGACTTTGATGAATCAGAGTTAAAAGGTTCTTGCCCCAGCATAGTAAAAGCTTGGGAAATTGGGCGAGATTTATCATAACTACTATGCAGGAAATTTAAATATGAGATTTATTGGGTGCGGAACATATTTCACTAAAATACCAAATTCACAGTGCAAGAAAATGAAATTTTGCTTAGTAGGTAAGGAATGAACAGGAAAGAGATTGGCTCAGAAATAAGAGAGCTAGGTTTAACATGGCAGGATGTAGCTGACCTTTGTAAGAAGTCACGCTCATTTGTGCAAGAAGTGGCTGCAGGCAATAAAACATCTCACGAAGTTCAGGTGAAAATAGCTGCTGTTATCAATAAGGATTACCAAGAAGTTTTCCCAGAACGTATAAGCGTTGCAAAATCTGAGAGGAAAGCCAAGAAAGCTAAAGCTATCCAGGATGCTAAGGCCCGGATAGATAACCTTAACTCTTAGATAGGAAGCGTTAATCATGGGTATCGTTGCATTAATAAAATTAATCAAAACAGCTATACCAAGTTCTTTTCTATTTCGCTTAATGTCACAAATTTTTTAACGTAGGAAATTGAATGCCTTCCGAACTTCATGATGACCTATGTATGCGAGCAGAAAAATGGCTGAAAAGCCGCAATTGTGGCATCGTTTTCAATGACAGATTTCAAGCAGTGACCGACAGTGGCGAGCAGCCTGATTCACTTGGATTTAGAACAAGTTGCTCAATTCTCATCGAGTGCAAAGCTAGCCGTAGTGATTTTCTTGCAGACCGAAAAAAGAAATTTCGAAAAGACCCTTCTCTCGGTGTTGGTGACTGGCGTTTTTACATGTGCCTGCCTGGTGTAATTCAAGTTAAAGATTTACCAGAAGGTTGGGGGCTTTTGTGGGTTCATCCAAAAAAGATAGAGCAAGTTCACGGTGTACCTTCGAACACAATGTACTTAAGTCATAAGCCATTCACTGGCAATAAGTACGATGAATTGAGGTTAATGTATTCAGCGCTACGTCGTGTAAAGATCCGCGGTCATTTTGACTGCATTTATGAAAAGCTACTTTCATAGGTACCTGCGACCCCGTTTATTAAAAGCAAAACATGAGTTTCTAAATTAAGTAATTTTTAGCCTGTTAAATCGTTTTTAACCTATAAGTCATATCTGGCTAATTTATGTAGATGTTATTTCAAAGCCCTTTTAAAAGCCCATATTCAGAAATATTATTAAGCAATATTCTACAGCCGTCTTTTTTAGCCAGATTCGGTTTTTCGTTTCAATTAAACAAATAGAAACCTAACTTCCACATATTTTGTTGTGTTTATTTAGTAGTAGTCAAAACAGTATCCTATACAACACACTTATTAAAATCCAATAACACACAATATGTAAATAAATCATTGACATGGTAATATGTAACTAATACAATTACACCATAATGTAGTTACTTATTAATACGAGTTAAGAGCCTATGTCACATTCAATATTTAGTCACAATGACATCCAAGAGTCTGCTAGTGAAGTCAAGTCACGTAGAGCATCTTCACGCAAAATA
>JBLIDR010000124.1:0-6147 GCA_047632655.1 Francisellaceae bacterium
AGGCGGCAAGAGCAATCAAGCCATCAAAACTGATATTAGCCTAAGTTGTGGGACTATTAGTGAAGTTGATGCAGCAATGAAGGTTGCAATGAGCAAAGGCTTCGATATATTAAAAATAAAACTAGGTAGTAATGTCCAAGATGATATTAAATTATGTCAGCATATAAAATCAACCTTCCCACCTGAAATTGTTTTACGTCTAGATGCAAACCAAGGTTGGTCAGTAAAAGAAACTCTTAAATTTATAGAGGTTATCCACCCTTTAGATTTAAATATAGAATTAATTGAACAGCCTGTTGCAGAGCAGAATATTAAAGGCATGGCTGAAATCACTAAGAATAGTCCTTATGCAATAATGGCTGATGAATCTGTATTTAGCTATACAGACGCTCTCAACGTGCTAGAAAACAAGGCTGCTAACATCATCAACATTAAGTTAGCCAAATCAGGAGGCATTACTAACGCCTTTAAAATTTTAGAAGCATCTAAAAAATATAACACTGAGTGTATGATTGGATGCATGATGGAGTCACCCCTAGGTATAGCTGCTGCAGCGCATTTTGCGGTAGCAACAGGAATTAATAAAATTGATTTAGACCCTTTAGATTGGGTTGATACAAAATATTTCAGTAGATGGTTAGATTTTTTTGCACCAAAGATTAAGCTCAACTATCAAATCGGAATGGGGTATATTCCAATAGTAATATAAATTTGATAATCGTTTTATTCGTTTCTCTTTTGCTTTTCATTCAAAATTATATATAGTTAGATGATGCACTATAGCGTTTTAACAGTCATAGGAAAATAAATGCAATACCTTCCATTTGAGCAACCAATTGCTGAAGTTCAGGCTAAAATTGATGCACTCAAAAATTCTGATAATAAATCAAATGAATCAATTGGCAATGAAATTGTGAAACTAGAAGAAAAAGCTGGTGAGCTGGCCGAATCTATTTACAAAGAATTGTCTGATTGGCAAATAATTCAGCTCGCCCGACACCCTGAGCGACCGTACTCCAAGGATTACATCTCAAGAATTTTTGATGACTTTGACGAACTTCATGGGGATCGTGCCTTTGCCGATGATTTATCAGTCATTGGCGGATTAGCTAGAATAGATGGTCAAACAGTTATGTTTATTGGGCAGCAAAAAGGACGCTCAACCAAAGAAAAAATTACTCATAACTTTGGTATGATGCATCCCGAAGGCTATAGAAAAGCATTAAGGTTAATGAAGCTTGCCGAAAAATTTGATATTCCAGTTATAACTTTTATTGATACTCCAGGTGCTTATCCAGGAATTAATGCAGAAGCTCGCGGGCAAAGTGAAGCAATTGCACGTAATTTATTTGAAATGGCTAAATTGAGAGTTCCAATTATTTGCCTAGTCATAGGAGAAGGTTGTTCTGGTGGCGCATTAGGAATTGGCATTGGCGACAGATTAATTATGATGGAGTATAGCTATTTTGCCACAATATCCCCAGAAGGATGTGCCTCCATTTTATGGAAGACAGCTGAAAAAGCTGAGCATGCTGCAGAAATAATGGGTATTACGGCACAAAAATTAGTTCAACAGCGAGTCATCGACAATGTGATTTCTGAACCATTAGGTGGAGCTCATAGAGATTTTGATCAAGCAGCAAAAAATATTAAAGAAGTTTTACTCAACGAACTTAAAGAATTAACTACGCTTGATAAAGATAGTTTGATCGATAAAAGATATCAAAAAATGCTCGCTTATGGAGCATTTACAGAAAATTAAAAACATCTAAACTCAATTTATTACTATCACCTCAAATATAAAATTTAATCAAATTTAAACTTGTTTAATTCTTACTTTTGAATTAGCAAAAAAAACCTGAATAATTAGGCTATGACTAGTAATTATTATAAATTTTATTATTTAGATACTGAATCTTTCTCAGCAGATGCTTTAATTGACAAAAGTTCAACTTTAAATGTTAAAGCTTGATTCGGTCCAATTGTTGGCGGAGCAAATTTACCATAAGCCTGATCTGGCGCGCAGTAAATTTGCCAAATTGAACCTACAGGCATTTTCTCAAGAACTTTTGTCCAACATGGGATCACTTGTCCAACTGGAAAGGTTGCAGGAGCATTACGCTTGTAAGAACTATCAAACTCTTTACCATTGGTTCCTGTCGCAGTTAATATATTTCCTTGATAATTCACATTAACTGTATCAGTTGCTACAGGGGTCTTACCATCACCCTTTTTTACAACTTGGTAGTAAATACCGGATTCAAGTTTTTGAATGCCCTTCATTTTAGCAGCAGCATCCATTCCAGAAGTTGCATTTTTCAAGTTTTCAGAACCTTGAACTTTTTGTTTACCAACCGCTTTTGCCATCATTTCTTTCTGAAAGTCTTGCATAATTGTTTGCATTTGTTCTTTAGTATATTTAGATTTTGTCCCACCAAGCGCATCGTTCAAACCTTTACTTAACGAAGAAGAATCAACATCAACATTTTGTGATTTAAAACCGTGACCAATTTCGTAACCTATGGTATAACTCACTTTATTCATATTTGGTTGTGGTGCTGTTGCAATACTTGATGCACTGGTAGTATTCATAGCTTTAGCTGCATCGTTAGGGGCCGCATATACTGCTGAGGCAATAGCTGTAGATACTAGCCCAGCCACCATGAGGGCAATAGGTTTCTTCATTTATTTCTCCGTTGTTACTAAAATATAATTTAACAATCGTAATTAAGGGTTTGTCATAAGTCAATAAATATATACTTTACAGACATTTTATTATTTTATCACGCACAATAAGCTTTCTATCTCAGATCTTATGATATAATAGATGTAACCATTAACCTATGTGTGCTTATTAATGAACATCATACTTTTGAGTATTGATTTTAAATTAACACCCATTCCTATTCGTGAAAATTTCTCCTTCAGAGATAATGAGATATCTAGGGCCTTAAATTCACTCTTGTCAGAATGCAAAGTCAGTGAATCAGTGATAGTTTCCACTTGTAATCGCACAGAGATATATGCAATCTCCAATGAACTTGACATTACTGAAAAAATCTTAATTTGGTGGCACAAATACAAACTAGTCAGTCAAATTGATTTAAGAAAATATATTAACCTTTTCTTTGATACGGATGCTGTGACCCATTTAATGCGTACTTCATGCGGATTAGAATCAATGGTTATTGGTGAGCCACAAATACTCGGACAACTAAAGAAAGCATATTCTATTGCTCGCAGTACAAATTCACTTGGCCCTCATTTATCACAAGCATTTGAATCAGCATTTTCACTAGCAAAAAAAGTAAGAGCATCTACTAAAATTGGTTCTTGCCCAGTTTCAGTAGCTTTTTCTGCAGTCTCATTAGCTAAAGCAAATTTTGAAAATTTATCGAACAAAAAAGTATTAATTATTGGAGCTGGAAACACTGCACGACTAGTTTCTCAACACTTGAATAGCTGCCAACCTAAATCAATAATCATTGCTAATAGAACCCTATCAAACGCATTGAACATAGCTAAAAATGTTAATGGAAAAGCAATTTACTTAAATGAAATTGATCAATATTATGATGAAGTTGACATCATTGTCTGCGCAGTGAGTAACCTAAAAGAATATATAATCAAAAGCGCTACATTACATCGCCTCGAAAACAAAATCATTGTTGATCTTTCAATGCCGAGAGTAATTGAACCAACAGAAAAAATGAAATCCTCAGTTAATTTATACTCTATAGATGACATAAGAAAAATGCTTAAAGACAATGAAAGCACTAGGAAGCATGCAGCTCAAATTGCTGAGAAAATAATTAAAAGAAAAGTAAATGAATATATTGAAAACAAAAAAGTTAGAAAAGCCTCAAACACGATTGTTGCCTTTAGACGCCATACTGAGGATATTGTAAAAGTTGAAGTTGAAAAAAGCCTCAAAAAACTTAAAAATGGAGCTGATCCCGAAGAAGTTTTAACAAGATTTGCGCATACATTACAAAATAAAATTTTACATAAGCCTACAATTTCATTGAGGAAAGCATCAGTTGATGGTAAAAATGAATTATTAGGAATGGCTCAACAATTGTTTAGCAATAAACAGTAAAGAAAAATAATTTAAGTAAAGCCCATGAAAGAATCTATAAAGCGTAAGCTCGAAACACTAGTAGAACGTAACGAAGAAATCTCGCACCTACTTAGTGACCCAGATGTCATAACGAATCAAAACAAATTCCGAGATTTATCAAAAGAATATGCACAATTAGAGCCTATAATAAATAAATTCAAGGAATATCAACTAGTTACAGAAGATATTGATAGTGCTAATGAAATGCTCTCCAGTGATGAAGATGAACTTAAACGGTTTGCCCACGATGAATTACTTTCAGCCAAATCAACACTGTCAATTTGTCAAAAAGAGTTAGAGTTATTACTGCTACCCAAAGACGAAGATGATGATGCAAACGTATTTTTAGAAATTAGAGCGGGAACTGGTGGTGATGAAGCTTCAATTTTTTCAGGAGATTTATATCGTATGTACGCCCGGTTTGCCGAAACACAGAAGTGGCAGATGGAAATCGTCAATCAAAGCCATGGTGACCATGGGGGCTTTAAAGAAATAATAATCAAAATTAAAGGTGATCAAGTATATTCAAGATTAAAATTTGAATCAGGAGCTCATAGAGTACAAAGAGTACCACTAACTGAATCTCAGGGAAGAGTACATACCTCAGCCTGTACTGTAGCTATCATGCCTGAAGTTGAAAATATTGAACGCATAGAAATTAACGCTAATGATTTAAAAATTGATACTTTTCGCGCTTCTGGAGCTGGTGGTCAACACGTTAATAAAACAGATTCTGCAATTAGAATCACTCATCTACCCACAGGAGTAGTAGTTGAGTGTCAAGATCAACGTTCACAACATAAAAATAAAGCCTCGGCTATGTCAGTACTTCAATCCAGACTGTTACAAGCCCAACGCGACAAACAACATGCTGAACAAGCACAAACTAGAAAGTCCTTAGTCGGTTCGGGTGACAGATCAGACAGAATAAGAACTTATAATTATCCCCAAGGTCGTGTTACAGATCATAGAATCAACCTGACTCTATATAGATTAGACGAGATAATGGAAGGTGATTTATCATGCGTAATTGATCAACTCGTTAGAGAGCATCAAGCTGATCTTTTATCACAAATGACAGATGAAAATTAGAAACGTAATCACGCTTAACGACCAATTACTTCACAAGGTATCGGATACACCCCGTTTAGATACTGAATTATTGTTGTCCCACGTTTTAAACAAAAGTAAAAGCTACCTATATACCTGGCCAGAAACTGAAGTTAATCAGAATGAATATATTAATCTTACTGAGTTAGTCCTACAGCGACAGAAAGGTGTTCCTATAGCACACCTGACAGGTAAAAAATGGTTTTGGGATACAGAATTAACTGTGACTAAAGATACACTCATCCCAAGACCTGATACTGAATGCATCATTGAAGCAATTTTAGACATATATCCAAACCCTGGTAGTCAGCAATTAAATATTTTAGATTTAGGTACTGGCTCTGGAGCAATAGCCATATGCTTAGCTAAGATTTTTAAATCATCCAGAGTCACTGCTACTGATATATGTAAAAATGCATTAGATATCGCAGAAGATAATGCTTCGAAAAACAATCTAAAAAATATTTCTTTTGTGAATAGTAATTGGTTTGAGTCATTATCATTAAAAAATAATTATGATATTATTGTCTCTAACCCACCATATATCTCAATTGACGATAAAGACATTGAGTCAGAAGTGAAAAAATATGAACCTAAAATAGCTTTATTTTCAAATAATAACGGGTATGATGATATTTTTCAAATAATCTATAATGCTATTCTCTATCTTTCAAACGGTGGTAATTTGTTCATTGAACACGGACATAAACAAGGTCAGACTGTGTCAGCTAAACTTCATGATAATAAATATATCGATATAAATAAAATATTAGATATAGCCCAAAAATGGCGAGGCACATCAGCAGCAAAAATTTAAATATTACTCCAATGTAAATGGCTCTATATTAGATTTGCCATGCCTGCTACTTTATGATCTATATTTAAAACTATCTCTATCTTTCAATAAACTTATAAAA
>JBLIDR010000125.1:0-6126 GCA_047632655.1 Francisellaceae bacterium
AAGATGTTATGTGATGAGTGGTCTCATAAAATAACAGTTTTATTACCATGAAGAAAAACACGATCTTCTAAAATTAATTTCAAAGCATTGGCTAAGACGATTTTTTCAACATTTTTTCCTGAGGCGCGCATATCTTTCCAGCCATGGGCATGGTCAACATGGATTGTATCCTGGTAAATTATTGGCCCTTCGTCTAATTTATTTGTTACAAAGTGAGCGGTTGCACCAATAATTTTTACGCCACGCTCATAGGCTTGTTTGTATGGGTTCGCGCCTATAAATGCGGGTAAAAAAGAATGATGAATATTAATGATTTTATGGGCATATTTTTCAACAAAACTCGGATTTAAGATTCTCATATATTTTGCTAAAACTAAATAATCAAATTGATCATGATTAGCAATAATTTTATTGATATTACATTCATGTTCCTCACGAGATAATTCGTCAGTATGTACATAGTGGTAAGGGATATTAAATTTATCTACAAGAGATTTAAGTGTGTTGTGATTAGAAATAATAGCAATAATATTCGCATTTAATTCTCCGTCTTCATGGCGAATTAATAAGTCTCCTAAGGCATGAGATTCTTTGGTGGCAAAAATAATAATATTTTTTTTCTCAGTTGATTTAATTTTTATTATTGCGTTATTAGGCAGAGACTTTTCTAGCTGGTGTCTTAGTTTCTGTTTGTCAATATCACCAGATATGGCTGTACGCATGAAGAATTTATTTTTCTCTCTATCAACATATTCGTTATTTGATATAATATTTAGATCATTATCATAGAAAACTTTAGATATCTTATAGACTAAGCCCTTTTGATCTTCAAGTTGTATAAGTATGTGGTGTCGAAGCATAATTTAGTTATTTTGAATATTTCACAAGATTGAAATATTACCGTAATTGTTGGTAGATCCAAATGTTTGATAGTAATATTGGCAATAATACTTTAGCATGGGTTTTATTTTATGATGTTGTAGAAAATATAAATGGCCTTTGTTATTGCTCTTGTTTTAGGTTTGCTTTGTGCTATCCCATGTTGGTTTTTACTTTTGAGATCAAAATCCTACCGATTTAGTACTAAGGCTAGGTTGAGTAATTTTCTAAATGGTATAATTGTTGCAGCTGTTTTTTTATGCGTTAGTTTACTGCTTTATACGCTTTTGGTTAGAGTTATTTGAAAATCATTGTTTAATTGCAGTTATAAATCAATTTCTCGTTGATTTTCACGAATATTAAATTCTATATCCCAGATATCATCACTATTTGTTGAATGTGCTTTAAGTATTAAAGTTCCAACCGATGTTTGAGTTGCGCTCAGATATACAGGTACAGTATGCCCTTGTTTATATTTGTCAGATTTTAGAATTATGTCTAACCCTGGGAGCTCAACAAGTTCATCCACATGCCATTGGCTGAGGATAGTGCCAATATCATCTTCACTTCTAACTGTGGATCCAAAGAATCGAAATGAGACTTCTTCGCCAATAATTAATCCAAATTCTTGGGATTTTAATTTTATAGTGGTGTCCTCCTCCATGCCAAGAGGAGCAATACATAAGGCATCAAGCGGTGGTTCAAATCCTGGAACTGCAGGCATAGGAGATTCAAGACCTAAATAAAATGCTTGTGCCGAGCCACCTTTTATTCTAATGCCATTACCATTTTTCACATGGCCATATGTTGCAGCGCCAATGGCAACTGCATTATCATAATTAGCACCAGGTAATTCTCTAGCTTGTGGTGATTGTGATTTAGCTAGCCAAGTATTTAGGATATCAAGCACACGGTCACGTAATATTTTTGATTTAAAAACGCCACCATTAAATAAAACAGCTGAGGGTGCCGCAAATTCAGACTCTTCTTTAAAACTGGAATTTTCTTTAGCTAACGTTTCAGTATGTTGCGATAAAAATTCTGCTATATGTTTAGTTATAGCTGCATCTTGGGCATAGTTAAGCCCCATTCTGGTGATTCCAGAACGTGCTTTTTTTATCGGTTTTGTAGTATGCTCAACTTCTGGGAAAAAGCCATCTAAAACTGCTTGCTGTACATCTTCGCGAGTCATTTTTTCTTTAATCGATTTTCCAATTAAGCGTGATGTTCTACCAGGTATTACAATTGAAATATGATCAAGGCTATTATTTACAAGTAATTTTTCTTTTCCTTGGCGTGCGCTATGAGTTAGCGCTTGTATCTGCCAAGGTTCAAGCTGTTGTCCAGTTTGGGCGAAACGTGCATTAATAATATGCGCTAGCATAAGATCCATGTTATCACCGCCAATAAGAATATGGTGGCCAACTGCTATGCGTTTAATTTCGATATCACCGGCATTATCAGCGATCATAATTAATGAAAAATCTGTCGTTCCTCCGCCAACATCAATCACTAAAATAACATCTCCAACATTAACATATTCTTTCCAGTCATCACCCATTTGTTCAATCCAGCTATAAAAAGCAGCTTGGGGTTCTTCAAGTAATGTTAAATTTTCATAGTCGCAGAGTCTTGCTGCTTCAGCAGTTAATTCTCTTGATGATGGATCAAAGCTTGCCGGAATGGTTAACGTTATTTGTTGGCGTGAAAGAGGGTTTTCTGGAAATGTGTAATCCCAAGCTTGTTTTATGTGCTCTAAATAGTAAATTGTTGCCTGTAAAGGTGAAAATGGTTCAATATCTGCCGCATGATTTTGAGGTAAAATTCCAGAGCGTTTATCAAGATTTTCTTGGCACAACCAACTTTTAGCGCTAGTAACCACTCTATTAGGCGTGCTGGCACTTTTTTCTCTTGCAAATTCGCCTATTGTTAATAGTTCATCTTGTTGCCATGGTAGTGCGACATCCTGCAATTTCATTTCATTTTTATGCGGTAAATAAATAAAGGAGGGCAATAATTTATTATATTCAATTTTACCTGGTGCGGAAAGTTGGGGGATCATAAAGGTTTGAATTGTTGGTTTTTCATCTTTGGATAGCTCTAGATCGCTGTACGAAACGGCACAATGTGTTGTACCAAGATCTATACCAATGATGTATTGTGGAGTTGTTAGTTTACTCATGTTAATTCAACCTCAGCAGGACAAATAACCATTGCATTTTTTGCATTGATTACTTGAGGTAAGTTAATTTCGGTCACTTCCCATCCTTTGTGAATGAGTATGCCTGAATAAGGTGCTTCGCCTTCTATGTTTCCAGATAATTTAATTTTTGCTGAATCAAATCCTTTTTCTACTATCACAGTAGTTTCTTCATTTGCGCAATTAATGGGGCTAACTTTGACATGCTCTTTTAAAACTTTTTTACACCCTTCATGGACAACTCTGGCACCAGCTCCAACTTCTTCATCTGAATATCCATCAATCTCTTCAAAAATAAAATCTATTAATCTACCATGTTTTTGTAGTAGTGAAATTAAATTGACAGCCGCTGAATTATCTTGAGTGAATCTTGGTGCTTGTTTTGTTTCTTTTTGTTCATTTTCTTTTGTGTGTTGCTTATTTTCTGGAATGTTAGCCGTTAGTTTACCAGAGAAGAGCACCTTTAGTCTTTGCGCTAAAGATAGTTGGATATCCATAAGTTTAAACCTATTTATTAATGACCATAGTACTATAAAACTTTTTTAATGAGATTAGAATATTTTTGCTGTTTAAGTCTGATTTTGATGAAAATATAATAATAACTGGTATGGCATGTGATCTAAAGATATATTATTTGTTTATTATATTGGATTTTTAATATTGTTGATGTATAAATCTTATTCAGAAGAATAAAATTTAGCAGGGATATAATGATTAACAAAAGTTATGAATATGAATTTGAGGAACATATTAATAAGCAAAAATTAGCTGTTTCATAGCAAAACACTATAGGTAAATTACTTTATACAAAAGGCATTGAGCTGGTTTTCTTTAGAAACAATCTCGTTGATACAAAGGCTTCTGAAATTTTGAGTTTACATGATTATTCCATCAAAATTGATAAATCTGTGGAAATTAGCCTTACTGCTGAATTAGCGGAGTTATTGTTAGGAGAAGATATTATTAATGCGAAACTTGATATTGCACGTTTGGCTATTGAATGGACTCAAGAGCATTCTGAATATACTTCTAAACAAGATTTTCTTCGAAGCAAGTTGAAGAAAATGACGCAACCTGATGAATCACAATCAAAGCCAGGTGATGTTGTGTTATATGGTTTTGGGCGTATTGGTCGTCTTGTGGCTAGAGAATTAATTATACAATCTGGAAAGGGTCAGCACCTACGTTTACGCGCAATTGTAACGAGGAATATAGATGATGAAACATTAAAAAAACGAGCTGCATTATTGAAAAATGATTCGGTTCATGGCGCTTTTTCAGTTGCGGTTACAGTTGACTATGAAAATAAAATATTAAAAGTAAACGGACAATGTATTCAAATGATTGAGGCTAAGGGGCCGGAAGATGTAGATTATACATTATATGGAATCAAAAATGCTTTGGTTATTGATAATACAGGGATATTTAAAG
The DNA here is from genome assembly GCA_047632655.1 of Francisellaceae bacterium. Classification (GTDB taxonomy): domain Bacteria; phylum Pseudomonadota; class Gammaproteobacteria; order Francisellales; family Francisellaceae; genus CAJXRW01. Next base: position 4,511 of record JBLIDR010000125.1, read on the forward strand.
ACAAAGAAGCGCTAAGTCGACATTTAAAATCAAAAGGTGCATCACGTGTTTTGTTAACTGCCCCAGGCAAAGGGATCCCAAATGTTGTCTATGGCATTAATCAATCTGATATTGATGTAAAAAATGATCTTATCACCTCAGCTGCTTCTTGTACTACCAATGCCATAGCACCAATTTTAAAAGTTATTAATGACTCTCTTGGAATTGAAAAAGGTCATATTGAAACGATACATGCTTATACAAATGATCAGAATTTATTAGATAATATGCATAAAAAGCCAAGACGTGGTCGTTCAGCAGCAATTAATATGGTTATAACTTCAACTGGAGCCGGGCAGGCTATCACTAAAATAATTCCCAGTTTAGACAAAAAATTAACCGCTAATGGAGTTCGTGTGCCAACACCAAATGGATCGTTGGCGATTATGAATTTAAGCGTTGGTAAAGATACAACTGTTAGCGAGCTTAATGCTATTGTAAAAAATGCAGCTCATCATGGCCGCTTAGTGAATCAAATAAATTATCAAATGGAAGAAGAGTTGGTCTCTAGTGATATTATTGGGAATTATTGTTGTTCAGTTTTTGATAGTCATGCAACGATAGTCTCAAATGACAAGCGCAGCGTAGTTATTTATGCCTGGTATGATAATGAATTTGGTTATACTCAGCAGGTTATTAGGTTGGCTAAATATAGCGCCAATGTTCGGCGATCAATTTATTATTAATGAAAATCTACTTTTCTATTATAGAAGATGGCACTTTTTTAGGTTGAAGAAAATTAATTTGAATATCTTTAATTAGATTATAACCGACATTGTCTCTGAGTCCCATTGTTGAATGAATTTCAGTGACAGGTGGTCAGAGTATTAATACAACACTTGATTTAGTGCTCACAAGTTTCTTCTAGCTAGCCTTTCTTCTTTTCTCTTTGTAAGGAATGTTGTGGATTTGAGGAATACATGCTACTGGCTAAAATAATCGCCTAGTTTTATCATGATTTTAACCAGAACTGCTCTTTCATAAATATATGGCTAAGTTCCTTCAGGAGCATTAGATTCATAGATTATTGTGGATACAGTAATTATTATGACTATTATGTTACTTACCGGTAGCTTTGATGATTTTATTTATATTAATGTTTTTTGGTTTGTTGACCTGAGTATTACTTAATGTTGCTATGAGTTTTAAAGCCAGGTCGGTTTGTTATGCGGTAATCACCGGCTATTACAAAATCTTCTGTAATGGCTGTAATAAATCCAATATCAAGTTTTTTATTAATCTGCGCTAAAATGAAGTTAGCATTTTTATCTTGCAAAACAATACCGTAAGACTCAATGGCAAAAATTGTGTATTGATCCGTTGTTTCATATTTCATTTTATTAGTAATTTCATTATACAGCGATATGGTTGAAGTGATTTCTCCCTGGTCTTTTTTTAAGTTTTCTACCACATTAGTTAGTTCTTTTGCTTGTGTTTCTAGATTGCTATGTAGATTATTTTGTAATTTATCGATTTTCGCGCCACCCTCTGTGATGCGTTTAGATATTAGTTCTTGATCTTTTTTGAAGTCTTGGGCGACTTTTGAGAGAGCGCCCTTGGTGTGAGCTACATTTTCT
>JBLIDR010000126.1:0-6123 GCA_047632655.1 Francisellaceae bacterium
ACTTGTAATATCTTCACTGTTTTCGTTTTTAATATAAAATAGTTAATATTGTCAGCTTCTTCTGTCAATTGAGTCATATGGTTTTGGATATTTTGAGTCGTTATTTTATTACTACGTCCTTTAAAAAGGTTCCAGACTATACATTCAATCGTATTATCTGATTTTAATTGTCTAAGTTCATAGTTCAATTCAGAGACTTTTTGCTCTAATAATGATTCGATGGCTGTGATTGTTTCCGCATCAAAATTAAACGAGTCGTCATCAATATGGTCGTGATAGAGTGTTAGCATCGTAAATACATCTTTATTTTTACGCGCCGAAACAAGTTGTTGCATCAAGGCATGCATTCTCGCTTTGTTATCTACATCATTTTCTTTATCAGGGTGAAGTTTAGCGGCAAGTCGCTTATACATTTTATTTAATTGACTGCCTTTAAATAACTTTTCGAGCACTTTAGTATCATGTTTCCCTATGTGTTGTTCATACTCTTCATGAAAGTAATTTTCTTCGAAGCTATCCTCCGATTGATCCTGCTCGTCACCAAAAGGCTTTTCTTTGTATTCTCTATTTTCATGTGCTTTTTTAATGTATTTTTCAATACTTTCAGGATTTTTGAGGATATCAATTAACTCATCCCTCTCAAGTGGGATATCACCATCAAATAAATCATCTAACATGCTTTGTAATTGTACTATAGCTTCGTCATCTATCGGGTGCTCATTTTTCTTGGTTAACTGGCTTAGCTCTGAATTCAGCTGTTGTCGTAAACGTGATGTATCAATATTTGCAGCAAAGGGATGTAAATCTAAATAGTCAATATCTGATAAAATCCAATCTAGTAATTCATTTCTTTGCATTTCAGTTAATGATTTTCGTGAAATAAAACCTGTGATATGCTCGACCTGCCTAGCGATCTGCTCAGCTTGTCTTATTTCAAAAGGTAAGGCCGCTAGTTTAAATGCATCAAAAAGTTCGACCTTTTTTTTACTGAAATTAATATTGCGCTTTTGATGCTTTTCTATTTTTATCCATAAAGCAGATAGTTTATTTGATGGCTGCGTAATGTTTTCTTTTGAATTAAACTTACTTAATTCAGGGATTGTACTATTCATCACTATTGTACCCTAAGTGGTTGGAAGCTCACCAGTACATTAAAGGGGGAAGTGGGCAACGTTATAATTTTATTTCCCCAATAGATGTACTTAAACCTTCGAGGTGTGAACTTATTTCTTTCTTATCAATGTTTCCAAAGCTGTTTGCCTTTGACTGGTATCTTGTTGCCTTATCGCCATTGAAAATGCTTTTCGTGTGCCAACAATTACAGCTAGGCTCTTTGCTCGGGTTAACCCAGTATAAATTAAATTTCGATAAAGCATTTTAAAATGCTGTGTCAATACTGGGATGATAACGTTTTTGAACTCGCTGCCTTGAGATTTATGAATGGTGATAGCGTAGGCTAAATCAAGCTCCATCATATCTTCTTTTTGGTATTCAACCTCTCTATTGTCAGGATAAAACGACACTGTACAGGTTATATCTTCATTATTAAGTGTAATAATTTTACCAATATCCCCATTAAAGACATTTAAATCGTAGTTATTACGACGATGGATAACGCGATCACCTTCTCTAAATATTCGTTCTCCAATAGTTAGTTGCATCTTGTTTTGTCTTGGTGGATTTGCCTTTTCTTGGATCACCTTATTTAAGTTGGCCGTTCCTAGGCTTCCTCTTGTCATGGGGGTTAATATTTGTATCTCATCACCTTGCTGTTGATATTTTGGGATCCATTCAAGGTAAAGTTTTATCACTACATCTACCGCAGATAAGCCATAGTGCAATGATGACCACGGATGTATTTTTTTGATAATTGACTTGAGTGCCTGCACCTGACCGTCTGTTTGGATTAATTTCTCTAGATCCACATGACTATATTTATCAGGAATAACAAAGTCCTGCTCATAGCCTGATTTTATTTCTTCATGTATTCTAAACTCAAAGGGTGTTTCATTACCTGATGCTATTATTTCAAGAGCTTGCGTTTGCCAATTAAAATATCGCTTCACTTTCGTCATAAAGCTTATTTGTTCTTTTGTCGCTTCATCGCTATCAATAAAGAGACAGTCGGCTCCATTTTTCCAGATATTTGGGTGCTTAAAAGGAGAGTCTATATAAGGTGTTTTTCCTTTGTTAATTTGATGTGCAAACTTAATGATCAACGATTCCTTAGCTTGTCTAAATACTTGAGTTAACAGAAAACAGGGAACAACTTGAGAAGCAATAATATCTTTGATTACATTACCGGCACCAACAGAAGGTAATTGATCGGGATCACCAATAAAAAGCACTTGGCACTTTTCAGGTACAGCTTTTAATAATGAGGCTGTTAAGCTGATATCGAGCATCGAACATTCATCCAGAATAAGAAAGTCTGCATAGAGAGGTGTTTCTTCATTTTTTTTGAACTCACCTCCTTTCCATTCAAGTAGTCTGTGAATGGTCTTAGCTTCTCGGCCAATTACCTCTGACATGCGTTGTGTCGCCCTACCTGTTGGTGCTGCTAATAGTACATTTTTATTCATCGCTTCAAGTAAGCGTACGATTACTAGGGTTGTAGTTGTTTTACCGCAGCCTGGTCCACCTGTTAAAATAGAAAATCGATGTTGAACAACGCCTTTAACGGCATCAGCTTGCTCACTACTTAACGCGATGGATTTTTTTTCACAATAACGTTTAACCCATAGTGCAACACGCTCAGGATCACAGCTAATATCCCCCTTCATGCCTTTAATTTTATCGGCTACTGTAGCTTCATCATAAAATAGCGTTTTTGAATAATAACAAGCGTGCTCATTATCATCTAACATCAATTGTCGCACTCTAAGTTGATTTTCTTGTTTCATAATTTCAAGAAAATCAAGAAGACGCCTTCCAAGGTGTATGTCAATTAACTCAACAATCCCTGCATGGATTTGTTGTTCTGTTAAGTAGCAATGACCCTGCTCACGACTTGCCGCTAAAACATGTTTAATCGCCGCGATCATACGTTGCTGACTGTCTTCACCAAATCCAATACTTAACGCGACTTTATCGGCGGAGAAAAAACCAATGCCATAAAAGTCATTGGCGAGTCGATAGGGGTTTTCTGTGACGATTGATACTGCTTTATCACCATATTCTTTGTAGATTTTAACAGCAAATAATGTACTTATTCCGTGCCCTTGAAGAAACATCATAACTTCCTTAATGGCTTTGTGTTCAACCCAAGCCTGTTCTATCATGATTAACTTCTTCTTAGCTATACCTGGAACTTCTATTAGTCTTGTTATGTCTTTGTCAAAGATATCGAGGGTTTTATCCTTAAAGTATCGAACAATCTTGCTAGCCGTTTTTGGGCCTACACCTTTAATTAAACCTGACCCAAGATACTTTTCAATAGAAGCTGTTGTAGCGGGTTTTTTTTCCACTGCTGAGCTGGCTTTAAACTGGCGGCCAAACTTTTGATCAATAGTCCATGCCCCTTGAAATTCGATAGTGGCTCCAGCAAATACTTTGGTCTGATGCACGGTAACCGTTTCTTGTTGGTTTGAGGAGTTAAAGGCTTGAACCCGCAAGACAGACCAGCCTGTACTTTGATTATGGTAAGTCACTCGACTAACTATACCTGTTAAGGTTTCATTGATTACGTTCATTATATACTTTGTAGTTTTACTATCATCATCTAGGACTTTTATCTTATGTGTTAATTATTTAAATATAATTTTAGTTATTTTTCAAATGAAGTTTTATAAACTATCCTCTTTCTCTTGTGTGCCAAGTGCTAATGACATAAAAAGTATCGTTGCTTATTTCATAGCGCATTTCGTAATGCCCTACTAATAAGCGCCTAATCTCTCTTTGTTCGAATTCATCCAATCGTTCACCTATTCGTGGTTGATGAATGACTTTATTTGGTGTTGCAGTCAAAGATTGAACGGTATTAGCCGCAGCCTGCTTATTGACTGGAGCTAAAAATTATACAAACGACTTAAATCCGATAAAGACTTACTCGTCCATTTTATTTCCATTAACGCGGAACAGATAAAAGAGAGTCAGTACTGAGGCTTTCAGCCTATGCTTGCACTGATTGATGCTCTATAACATGATTATTATCAACATCAACATCAACATCAACATCAACATCAACCATAACTTCTAATGTTAAACGGTGACGTTCTTCTTCTTGATCAATCCATGCAGCTAAAGCTTGCTTTATAATTCAAGCCTTTGAACGGTCTAATCGATTGGCTAATGAATCTACTTTTTCAGCAAGGGGTAAAGGAACATATGCAGTTATAACTTTTGTTTCCATCACCATTTCTCACAATTATCTTTATACATCAAAGTTAATCATAGTGATGTAATCAATGCAAATTCGAATTCTCATTAAACGTTCGTTTTTTTAGGCAAACTTTTTAACATTACTCATTCCCTTAAACTCTGGAAATGTTTGTCTTATAAGAAGTCATGAAAATAGTGAATGATGAGCAGAAAAATTTGATATGCCAGAGTTTTCACAAATGATCAGGAACTCAATTTACAGATAGATGCCTTATTAAAGGAAAGCTGCTATTATTCTTCGATATTCGCTTATCACCTATCCGGAGCAAAACCAACCTGCCCAGATCTGGATAGTTGTCTTAAAACTTTTTGTTCATAAGAAATTTTAATCGCCTGGCGGCTAGACCGACTTGGCAGATTTATGTCTTATTGAATTAATCTCATTGAATCTTTGATCTAAAAGAAGATTGGCTTTAAGGGGGTTTTTGCCCATCCCCTCGAAATTAACCTTAGGCGATATTTAGTCATATTTATTTAGGGGTTCAGTGCATAAGCGGAATGTTTTTCGCCTAAATCTATTTACCCCCTTGTCTGTCATAGCCCGTAAAGTTTAGGCTATATGTGAGGCTTCATATTATTTTGCTTTAGTCTTTTCGAAACTTTAGAAATTGTTGATCGAGAACAACATAAAATGTGCTGAATATAGTCATAGGATTTTTTATCAGATAACATACTTTCAAGCTTTTGTTGTAATTCTATATCTATTGGTCGTTCACGATAACGACCTTCTAACCTAGCCTTAATAATACCTTCTTTTTGTCGTCTTCGTCTGTCTTCATAGTCTTTTTTAGCAATAGCTGCAAGCATGTCGAGCATCAAGTTATTAATTGCTGACAGAATTTAAAAAAGGTGAATTTGATATAAAATGCCAACTTTTTACCCTACTATATAATTCATAAAGTTCTCGCTTTGTTTTTAAAAAATTTTTAAGTAGTTAATTTGTAATGGAAAAATATTTCTGTTTGTTATTTAATAGGGTACGAAAAATTATCGTTTAACATTGGTCTCCTTTTGTTTTTAGGAATGAGTTAGATTTTCACTGTAAAAAATAGAATTATTAAACAAAATCAACGAGTAATAGTGTAAAATTTGCCTTGTTAATAATAAAGATTAATAAAGATTAATAAATTTTATACTAAATGCTCAATAATAAGCGTTAGCTGTAAAGTTATAAAGCATGTACCGCTACACACAACAACATCAACAAGCTGGGATTAGTCCTCTAAAGCATTTACAAAGAGATGTAAATTACATAACTAATAACCCATAGGATTTATAGAACATGTCTACTTTTGCATCTGGTCAAATGACGAGAGTTTCTCTTTGGGGAACTTTTTTTCTGATTACCCCATTAGGTATTTTGGGATTACTTTTTGGAGAGCTCAAGTTTGTTTGGTTGCTCCTTTTTTCTATTTTAACTATAGATACACCGATGATTAAAGAGGTCACACGAAAAGGAAGCCTAAGAACAAAGACTCTATTTTTTTTTATAGTTCATATATTATTATCCATCGGTTTCTATTCAATCAACCCTTCATTTATTTTAGCTTCAGCCATTGTTTGTTGGTTATGGATATTTTTGGTTTATGAAGAGATTCTCAATAAAATAGAGCTGAATAAAGCTTAATTCTTTTGATTATGTAACTTGGGGCATTATCACTATATAATTAAGGTATATTAATAAAATTAAAGAGTCACAGCGATAAACAGCAAACGCTTAATTCACACAGCTAACAAGCAATT
>JBLIDR010000127.1:0-6096 GCA_047632655.1 Francisellaceae bacterium
GTAATCTATCTGAAATTTGTAACTCTGACATAACGTGCTCCATAATATGATTGGGTAGAAGTCTATCATATAATGTTGTCTATCAGAGTTGATTCTGCTATAACGCCAAGGTGGAATGGTTAGGGACGATAACTTTCATTTTTGAACGGACCTAACTTGTCAATAAAAAAATATAGATAACGCATTGGGTTGTTGCATCGCTCACTAGCTAATCAAGCCTTGCTAATTTTTATTTTGCCCCAACTTATAAATTCAAACCATATTTCATTAACGCCGTTCATTTAGCCAAGATTTAACTTAATCGTCACTATTATAGCTACTACTCCGATTTTCTACTGATAGGTAGTTTATTATAAATTACTGAGAATAAAGTTAAATTTATCACTATATTTATACACATGATGTAATCAATGATGGCGTAATATGTTAGCAGGTAAAAGACCAAAAAACTTAGGCATCAAAAATGGTAAATTAAAAAACTGCACAAGTAAACCAAACTGTGTTTGTAGCGCTTGCAATGAAAATAATCCGCACAATATTAAACCTATTAATGTTATTGGTACTTTATCTGAAACATTAGAAAAAATTCATCAACTATTATTGAACACATCTAAAGTAAAAATAATAAAATACGAAGGTAATTATTTATACGCAGAATGTAAATCTAAATTATTAGGCTTTGTGGATGACCTTGAGTTTTATTCTGACAATGACGCCAAAGTCATTCAAGTTAGATCTGCATCACGGTTGGGAACTTCAGATTTTGGAGTGAATCGTAAAAGGGTGGAAATGATTAGAAAAAAGTTGAAGTAATAAATCAGTATTTAAAGTTAATTTTTTTGATTCATCATACTCTATAATTTTAATGTAGTGTAATATTCCAGAAGGCTTGATAGGCTTTGATTTATTCCTACTATCTATTATTCCTAGGTAACATTAAAAATGCCGAAAAAAGCCACACTAACGGAACTTAAAGTAAAATTACCAAAAAATAAATTAGTTGCAGAAATAGCTCATCTTTACAAAACCTTTACTTCTGTAAAAGAGTTGTATTAAGCTTCTTTTTTTCAAGATGATGCTGCTGTTGATATTGATGAGCCATTTTACTTGAGCATGGAAAGTATGTATGAAAGTGTTTTAAAGTTCATTGTTAAAGAAAATTTAATGAATTATTTTAAATATCAATTAAAAGAAATTCTCAGTAACACATGACTTACAGGGTGGGGGTTTCACGATCAGATTTAAGAGCTTTCTGATAAATATGTAAAGAATATTGCAGCCGTTTAAGATGGCTATCAGTTTCAATTTGGTATCAAACAACCTGCCCAGCACACCAACCAGATGCCCACGCCCACTGAAAATTATACCCACCAAGCCAACCAGTAACATCCAAAACCTCACCAATAAAATATAAATCTTTAGTATTATTGGCTGCCATAGTCTTTGATGAAACTGCATTGCAATCGACACCACCCAAAGTCACTTCAGCCGTTCGATAACCCTCAGTTCCATTAGGTTTTATTTGGTAGTGTTGTAACATATTTTCTAAATTTAATAATTCATTTGGGTTTAAATTTTTGATAGGTTTGTTTAATTGCTTTTCGTCGATTAAAGCAGGTAATAATCTTTTTGATAAATATTGTGCTAAAAATGTTTTTAATAGGGCATTAGGTTGTTGTTTCTGAAAATTTTTAATCGCCACATCAAAATTTAAATTAGGCAATAAATTAATTTCAATGAATTCACCTGCAAGCCAATAGGATGAAATTTGTAATATAACAGGGCCACTTAAACCACGATGAGTAAATAAAATATTTTCTCTAAATGAATGCCCTGACTGACTGGTAACGATACTATCAGCGGAAATTCCAGGTAATTCGATAAAACGTTCTTTTTCTAGATTTTGTAACGTAAATGGTACAAGTCCAGCAAAAGTTGGCCAAACCTTAATGCCAAACTGTTTGGCAACGTCATAACCAAAAGAGGTTGAGCCAAGAGTTGGAATGGATAGACCTCCTGTAGCAATTACTAATGATTCACACTGGTATTGACCTTTGCTGGTCTTTAGGCTAAAACCATGTTCTTTTTGTTGCACATTATTTATAGAGGTTTCTAATTGAATTGTTGCTTTAGCTTCTTGGCACTCAGCTAATAACATATTTACAATATCTTTTGACTTGTTGTCGCAAAATTGTTGACCCAGTGTTTTTTCATGAAAAGGGATGTCATGTTTTTCAACTAATGAAATAAAGTCCCAAGGTGTGTATCTACTCAGTGCTGATTTGCAAAAATGGGGGTTATGCGAAATGTAATTATCTGGGTTAGTATAAAAATTAGTAAAATTACAGCGTCCACCCCCTGACATTAAAATCTTTTTGCCAACTTTATTAGCATGGTCTAATACCAATGTTTTTCTTCCGCGTTTTCCTGCCTCTATGGCGCACATAAGTCCAGCAGCGCTGGCACCTATAATAATGGTATCAAATTGATTCATATTTTTAGGGGTATAAAGTGATATTGTGATAGTATTGTAATGTTATTTAATGATTTTTTATATAAATAGTTATGCTGTGATTACACCATAATTTGCAGCCATTTTAAACCGATTATATTTTCATGTAGACACTAGCGCCCACATTTTAGAGATCAATCAGATTCATAAAGTTATCAACACAGGGTAATGTATAGAAGTCACACAGCTTACTATTTAACTTCCCTAAAAGAGCTTCTTATATGATAATGTCTAATTTAAAGATAACGTGAAAATAAAAGTGAAAAATAAAGCCAACAAAAAAATTAACTTCTTTGCTGCCATATTTGGTTCAGGGATCGAGCTATATGATTATGTCATTTATGGCATATGTTCTATTTATTTTGCAGAACAATTCTTCCCCTCAAGTAATGCTAACTTATCTTACTTAGCATCTATGTCAGCTTTATTTGCCGGTTTTTTATTTAGACCGCTAGGGGCAATATATTTTGGTTTTCGTGGTGATAAAAAAGGACGTAAAAACACATTATATATTACTTTATTTTTAATGGGCGCCCCAACTCTATTAATTGCAATTCTACCTACGTATTACCAAATTGGAATAGCGGCTCCTATTATTCTAGTTTTATCAAGAATAGTGCAGGGCATTGCCTTTGGTGGTGAATCTGCAGGTGCTTCAATATTTTTAACAGAACATTCTAGTCATAAATCACAATACTTTCCTGGCGCTATTATTTTTGCATCAGCTATATTTTCTAGTGGGTTAGCATTAATACTTATAGCCATTTTAGATACAACATTAGGAAAAACACTTATGCAGTCTTGGGGGTGGAGAATACCATTCGCAAGTGGTGCGGTCATAATAATTATTGGATTATTTATACGGAATAAAGCGATTGAAACGCCTGTATTCATCAAATTAACTAAAGAAAAAAAATTACTTCAAAACCCATTAAAAGAGTTGTTTAAGCAAGATAAAAAAACATTAATACATATGTGTGGCATAATGTGCTTATCAACCCAAGCATATTTGCTCTTTGTTTTCATGCCATCAATAGCGCAAAAATATTACCAATTAGATATTACTATATCTATCTATTATGCAACAATAGCAGCATTTTTGACTGCATTTTTCACTTTGATTTTTGGAAAAATTGCCGATAAAACGGGTGGGAAAATATTAATGGTTATAGGCTCGTCAAGTGTTATTGTAATTGCTTGGCCTTTATTTCTATTATTGAGAATATCACCATTATATCTAATTATAATCCAACTTATTTTATCATTTTTCTTCGGAATGATCCAAGGACCCTTGATGGGGATATTATTAAAATCTTTTCGGTATAATGTTAGATTTTCTGGTGTGGCAATTTCATATAATATTAGCTATGCTCTCTTTGGCGGGCTAACACCCTTGTTATCAGCAATATTAATTAGTTATACCAGAAATGATTCCTCGCCAGCAATGATTGTTATTTTTGCTGGGTTAATAACTTTAATTAGCTGTTATTTTTTAACTGAAAAGAAGGATATTTTATAAAGTTGAAATGATTACTCTTGGTGAAGAGCAGCTCTGACGCACCAATCAACAAACCACTACCATTAGCGCCCTAGCGGAGATTATATTATTTAAACTTTCCTGCTATTTAGTATATCTGATCTAGTCTTACCCCTACTCGGAAACCCTTTTGCGTAAAATATTTTATCTGGCCTATATGCGGCAGGATTTATAGACCATCTTTTCAAAGCTTTGTGAAAAATAAAACGTATTCAAAATTACCGGTAAATTAGTATGATTATGGGTTAATGCGCCGTTTAAAATTCGAATGGTTCTCGATCACAGTATTCCAATTTCTCAGCTCGTCATTATCGTTATCCCTCAGCAATAAATCACACCAGGGCTATAAATCAGAATTGTTTTTATGTAAATGAATTTGCATATTTTTAATTTTACTACCTATAGCTGGGACAATATAGGTACTTATTACTGTAGCAAAACTCGATAGGCCAATTAATATCATGGTACAAGAATATAATTTAGCAATAGAGGATATAGGCGTTATATCACCATATCCGACAGTGCTATAGGTTACTATGGTATAATATAAAGCGTCTATCCAATTTGATACATTATCAAATCCATCTCTTAGCAGATAGGTTCCAATCACACCATACGCAAGTGAAAAAATGATAGAAAACAAGACATATAACTGGGTATATTTCATCTCCCCCTTGTTAAATAACTTATATGAAAGCAATAAGCTGATTAGTGCAAACATTGAATAATATAAGAAATGTGATACTTTCCAAGAGAACAGGTTAATAATGATAATGATAATTAAAAATATAACAGACCAAATCCAAGCAATACGTAGGTGCTTATAAAGCCCTATACCTATAATTAGCCCAATTGGTCCGAATACTAATGAGAAACCGCTGGTGCTTGTATGCTTTTGAAATATATCAATCTTACCTAAATATTTCATAGCTGTATCTAAATCTGGTAATTGATAAAGATATAAAAGACCATCAAACGTATACAGTAAACCATTAATAACAACCATAATTGCTATTATAGTTGGGAGTAATTGATAAATTTGGGAAATAAAACGATTATACATACGCATTTTTTTATACAATCATCTAAATTTTAATAATTATAAACATAGCATATCTGTATCCAAATTAATGATTTTATTTTAAATATATTATTTATTATTTGCATAGATACGTAAACGTTCCACGAACTGGCTTGTTGAATAAATTAAATTATAACTCGATAAAAACAACTGAAATTCTTAAAGAAGAATCTCAGAGGGATAACCTATTCATCTATAATAAAAAATTAGATAATAAATATTGGCTTGTACACTTTTCTCAAGACACTGGTAGTCCTTAGCTCACTATTTCATATCTTAGGATATGCATTATGCTCCCTTCACCCATGGTTAGTTTCAATTTTAACTTTAAATTCAGGTAAATTATCCAATAGGTTTTGACCATATTTTTTAGCAAATAAACGTTTATCCAAAATAATAACCTGACCTTTATCACTTTCAGAACGGATAAGTCTGCCAACCATTTGGGTGAGCCTAATTGATGCAATTGGTAGTGAAAAATCTATAAATGGATTTTTTCCTTGTTTTATTAACCAGTCATTTCTTGATTGTTCAATTGGATTACTGGGTACAGCAAAAGGTATTTTATGGATGATTAAAGTTTCCAAGTACTCTCCAGGTAAATCTATGCCTTCGGAAAAACTATCAACACCAAAAATGATTGATTGCAAACCACGATCAATCATTTTTTTATGGGCTTTTACAATTTCAATTTTTGAGCGCTCACCTTGCATGATAATACTATTTTGCTGAGAAGCGGGAAGTAAATCTAAAGTTTGACGCATTGCACTTAAACTGCAAAATAAAACCATTATGCCTTTTTTATTATCTTTTATATATGTGCTTATAATCTTGGCACTTTCATGAATGTGGTATTCCTTGTTTTGGGGGAAAAATTTCATATTAGGTACAATAAGTTTACTTTCAGGATAATTAAAAGGTGAGTGTAATGATTTTGTTGAGGTATTTGTCTCTAGACCAACATCA
>JBLIDR010000128.1:0-6084 GCA_047632655.1 Francisellaceae bacterium
ATGTGAGTACTGCTAATTTTAGTTGGAATAATTAATTAAAACCAAAGCGTATTCAAAAAAGCACGAGTAACAAAAGCGATGCGACCGCCTGTGTTAAGGATATATAGTAATGCAAAAACTTACGATTAAATTAACACAGTGGTTTGCAGCATATTCCGAAGCATTAGCGTAAGGCTTTTGCAAGATGCTTACATTTTAATTAAGATAGCTTATAGAGTTTTTTCAAGGTATTTTAGGCTAACCGCTTTAGTAAAATAACTAAAGAAAGTCAAAATCAGCTTGCTGATTTTTTATGCTTCGGCGTCGAAATTAAGAAGGTTTGTAGTAAAAAGTAGTATTTTATACACTAGCAATCTTCTTTTAGGTTTACTTAGCTATCTATTTAATTAAAACGGAAATTTTATGAGGCAGCCTCTATTTAGCATAATAATGCCGACTTATAATAGGGCTTGTGTATTTGGCCCGATAATAAATGCACTTCTCGCCCAATCAATTACCGACTTTGAGTTAATCATTGTTGATGATGGCAGTACCGATAATACACTTGAAATACTATCTTCTTATGATGATTCTAGGATAAAGGTTCTTTATCAGAATAACAATCGCCAGACTCAAGCTCGCAGGAAAGCTTGTAATGAAGCTAAAGGGAAGTACTTTGCTTTTTGTGATAGCGATGATATTTGGGATGTTGATTATCTAAAGTCCATTCATTTGGTGTTTGCTAAATATAACGCCGATTTCGTATTTACCAACTACATAGTGGAGGGAGAAAAACGACCGCGTATTGATCTTAATAAAAGTGAAACGCAAGGTTGGTTAGCAAACAACGCTAATTTAGTGGGGAAGGATATTTATCATTTTATAGATTTGTACGCCGCTTTAAGCTACTACCAACCGATATTTTGTTCATGTCAGGCTTTGTCTTGTGAACATTATCGTAACATTGGTGGCATATCAAAAACGCTTAATAATTTAGCATTAGGAACCATACAAACGTCAGAAGATAGCCATATAATAAGGCGTTCAGCAATCACACAAAAAGCATATTTTATAAACCAAGTACGTGTCAAACTAGGTAGGCAAGGAGACAATATGTCTGGCTCTTACACATCAAACCTACATGGTGGTTTAAATATCTTACTAGATTTGTATAACAACTATAATTTGAGTGAGCCACATAAGCTGATTACAAAGAAAGCTATTCGGAAAGAGCGACAGGCCCTTAGCAAGCAAATTTATTACTTCGAATCAAGCGCCAATTATATCAAACACTACCGCTCACAGCCTAAAATTGATCTCACCGCAAAAAATCATGCTCATTTTTTTTATTTAGTAGCCAAAAAATTTTTTGGCCTATCAAGTTAAAACTGTGATTCAGAATAAACTATTCTAATCTTGCACCCATTTATCAAAAATTTATTTGTTATTCGTTAATATTTAATTTTATTGTGCATGCTATTTGTTGACCTAAGCCTCATTTAACAAAGCCAAGCTAGTTATAAATCGCCATGACTTTACAGTGTTATTTAGCGCGACGCTCTTCAAGTTTTTGAAGCGTTTCATTAAGTTGCCCTCTGTATAAAAAGCAAGCTAATTTAGTCTTCCAACCATAAGAGGCATCTCTTTTTGTTAAATGGGGTTTGTAGATTTTATTTATTGATTCCGCTCTAAGAGATATATCAAATTTTTGATTGATTAGATGTATGCACAACTCTGGCTCTTTAATAATACTTGAATCGATAAACAAAAGAGACTTAGATTTATTTTGATCATAAAATTTAACTAATTCTTCATTGTATCTAATCCATGCTTTTGCCGCTATCCAAGGTCTAAAACGCAAAATCTTGTCAGTTTTTCTTCTTATCAAACTATCAATAACTTCTTCATAAATCCTATAAACCATTAGGTTTTTTGCGTCAACAAACAAGTCATTCAATGGATTTATAAAGAGGGAGTTCCTAGGATCTTTAAAACCTACCACGTGAGAAGTTTCTGATAACAACTTAACCTCACTTGTGATTATCAACTTTACATCATCTGGATACGTTTCTTGTGGGAGCAGTGTGAACATATGTTCATTCTTTGATTGAATGAGCAACTGGTGGCTATGAACTATAGTCTTGTTCTCAAAATATCCATCCTCATTGTCCCTAAATGTTCCAAGAAGGTTATTGCCTAAACACAAACCACATAATTGCAAGTGTTGGGTAATTAGAGATGTTGAAGAGCGATGCATCCCGCTTATGATTATAAGAGTTGGCTTCATTTAAGTAATAACCTTTTATTCCAGTTAGATTTCATGATTTAAATAATGCAGTTTTAGTTCGTTAATCCTTAATTAGTATATGTTCCAGTGAGAGACTAGAAAATATCCTCTTTAAATTTTTCTGTACGTCTTTCATACTGCATAACATAATATTTACCACTGGCTGTTTATTTAAATATTTTTTCTACGATATATAGTCTGGCACAAGGGGGTATGTAAAAAACCAGAATATATACAGTTTTAATTCTTTTCTAAAAAACGATTGTTTTAAGCCAAGCTTTATTAAAATGGGTTTAAAAACATTTTCATTTAACAAGTGCAAGGCTAATTTAAATCGATGATGTATTTTGATACGATAATTTATGATACCAACTTATATCTGATCTTACCTTGCTCATAATTTCAAAATCAAAAAACGTTAAAGCATCAAACACAACGCCTTCAAACATACTAATTTGACTTTGGGTAAGTGTTTGTTTCCAACGATTCATTTTGTTCGGATTAATAGACTTACTCATTTTTGAAACTTGGTCACAGTCAAAACCTAAAAAATCAAACATTCTAGTCAACCCACTGGAGGGCTTAGGCAATAGTTCTTCATACTTTACAAATAAGACCCTAGGGTCGTTCAAAGCAGAATTTTGGTAATTTGCGCGTATCCACTCTGTAGCAGCATAATAGATGTTATTTGCTCCCCCAGCTTTTTTGTAATACTGAATTTGCTACATCCTGTCCGTCTCTGAGCATCCAAATAATCTTGGCATCTGGAAAATACTTCAGCAAAATTCCTTTATGTCAGACTAGCTATCGCGCTTAAAATTTAATCAATATAATCAAATAGGGGGGGCGGAGTTACCATACAACAATACTCATTCGCCGTTATACTGGCCGTTGGAATTCTTCGATATTATGGTACTAATTAAGAAAAAATTTGTGAAGCTTTTCGAAGGTGTACCGTCCAATCGAAGTTCTCCATTACATATGGTCGACCTTTACTCCCCATCGCCATAAAAGTCGCTGGACTCTCACAAAGAGTTTTGATAGCCAACTCAATGCTTTTGGGGTCAGCACAATCTATAATTAATCCCGTGGAACCTACATCCATCGTTTCTCTGGTGCCTCCCGAATCACCTGCAATTACCACTTTGCCGCATGCTTGGGCTTCAACCAATACCATACCGAATCCCTCAATATCATTCTCTATCGTTCTATTTGCTAGAATAAAGAGGTCACATTGCTGATAGCATGCAATCATTTCATCATCAGAAATTTCGCTTAGAAACTGAACATGCTTTTCAATACCGAGTTGTTTGACTTGTTTTTCTAATGAAGGCTTGCACTCGCCTCTTCCAATGATGGCGTAGTGAATATTAGGTATATTTTCAGACAATAATTTTACCGCATCAATCATTCGATCATGACCCTTTCTAGCCTGTAATCTTCCTACGGTAATCACTACAAACTTGTTTTCCCAGCCTAGCTTCTGTTTAAACGCTATGTCTTCATCTGCTATTGTAAACTTGCTACAATCGACGCCTGGGTGAAGTAACTCAACTTTTTCGTCCGTGGCATAATTTAACCTTTTAAGAATATTAATGCTATTCATACTATTACAAATTAAGGTCGTTGCGCGTTTACATACTTGTTTAACCATAAGGTTATGTTCACCACTTACTGCGGCGGTCTCTACGTCTTCACCATGAACAAAACATAAATACTGAAGGTCTCGAGTTAGAAAACTTAGTAACCAAGCGCTTACTCCTTCATGAATAACTCTGCCACAGTGAATATGAGAAATATTGTGTTGCTTCACTATTGTTCTTAACTTTTGTACCGTACGTATATAAAACGTAAGTCCTTTTACACTTTTAAAACCCCATTCACTACAATTTAATGGCATGTAAATAATGTCTAAATTAGGGTGACTTATATTTTCATACTCGGGGGAAAGCTCTTGTGTAACCACTACAATTTTTGCAGCATCCAATCGGGTGTATAGTTCCCAGAACCATCTGCCACTGCCGCCTGAGCGCGGCGGGAAATTCTCGGTAAGGAGCATAATATTTTGGTTTATTTTATTCACTTTTTGATACTATTAATTAGCATTAGGCGAGTTTGTTTTAACGTGATAACTCACATTTTTGTAAAGCGCTTGAACAATTATTTTTTCTTCAAGGTCTAGCTGCCGATTGCCCTCACCTGCAAAACTAATAGATATAAACGCGGTGTTAAACTCTTCCCCTAATAGCGTTAACCAAGTTTCATATAACTTGCCATGAGTTTTACTCGTAAAACTGTTTTCCCCTATAATATATAGAAAATACACTCGCATGTAGTTACCATCTGAAGAGCTTAAATAGAGCCTGTTTAAACCTAGACCATCTATTACTTCATTTCCAGAGTCAGCTCTAGACCATCTCTTCTCACCATAAATCTTATTCTGAGAATTAATTAGCTCGCCTGCATTGGGTCTATACAAGGCAGTAAAGATCTTAAAATGTTTATCATCAATTTTGTAGTTACCGGCAACTATTTGGCTTGCTTCAGCAAATGAAGGCTCCCATTGTCTGGAAGTAAACGATTGCTGTTCTTGCACTGCATTGTCAAACATGGTCTCACCGCTAATAGAAAACGGCGGTTTAACAACAACTACAGAACTTGTGCTAAGTGCAATAGATTTACCGATGCTCAAACCAATAATAAACAAAGGCAATAGCCAACTAAGGCTAAGGTTTGCAGAACTTACTCTAAGACTAGACTTAAAGCTTTTCGGCTCATTTTCCTGAGTCCGCTTTATGTGACCTAACTTTTTGACTTCTCGTCGCCGAATAGATTCACCAATCAAAAACAAACATACCAGAACGAAGGCAAAGAAAAACCAACCATATATTAGATGATCTGCGCCAACAGCATATTCCATATCAGAGCTATATCCTATTAAGATAATGCCATAAACACGAATTATGTTAGCAAAGATTGGAAAGGCAATACTTAGCAATACAAAAAGAATACGCGTACGCTTGCGCCTTAAATTCATATATGCATATAAGTTCCCAAGTACTACCGAGGCTATTAAAAAGCTAATCCCGGAACATGCTTCGGCAACCAAAAATTTACCTTGCGGAATTTCAATATATAAACCGGAACGAAATAGAGGAATTCCTGTGAGTTGTAATAATAAAACAGAATAATCGGCTGTTAACTCTTGTAAAAATGGGACTAACTCTTCCCCAATGGGTATGGCAAAAACCATAAAGCACAGCGCAAACATAATCTGCTTAGCCACCATAGTACCCACTAATATCCAAATAATAACGGGTAACATAGTAAAAGTAGCAATGTGCATTAGCACATTAATATCGCCAGCTAAGCCAAATAAATAGACTAATATTTGACCAATTAACAACGGGATCGGCAACATGCTGGGTTTTATTTTGTCCCATGCTATTTCATTACGCTTTTCCCAGATAAGATAGAAACTGGCAGGTAATACTATATAACAATGATTAAAAATATCAGAAACAGTCCAGATTTTAATAGCAGTTGTTAATCCAACATAGGTTAAAACAACCCAACTCACTATGAGTAAACTGCTGAATATTATCCACTGATTTCTTGTTTTATTATCATCGTCCATCTATTGTTCCTTTATAGACTTCTCGCATGCTAGACCAATTATAATCCTGCATAAGCTTAACTAACTTTTTTTCCATTGCTTGGAGGTTAATGTAGTGCCTTAGCTTTGACTTCAACGGTGCATTTTCTATACGCGGTTGTCCTACATCTATTTCCCATGGATGGAAATAAAAATTATATGG
>JBLIDR010000129.1:0-6080 GCA_047632655.1 Francisellaceae bacterium
GTGACTTATACCCCAACCAGGTAAGGCGCAATTAATTTCAGTTATGATGACTATTGATGACCTAATAATGACAGTGGCTTATCCATAATAATATATCGTCTCTATTCTAAATTATTTTAATTTCACAACCAATACATCTTGTTTAGCATAATGTAAAATTGCATTAGCAGTAGACCCAAGGAAAAAACGACCTAATGCCCCCTTTTGATGGCTGCCAACAACAATTAAGTTATGAGTGAATGTATGTGAATAATTAATAATTTCTTGAGCGCTATTACCCATAGCACATTTATTTTCACCACTTATTTCATGCGCCTTAGCCCAATCATTCATCTGTTTTTTAGCCTGATTAAAAATCTCAGTATGCATATCAGGGGCAATACCATAAGTACTAACAACTACTGCAGGATCAGATTGTACGTGTATCGCATGTAATTTAGCCCCAAAATTATTTGAAATTTCTTTAGCTGTTTGAGTTAGGTAATCAGCATCTGGCGCTAGATCGGTGGCAACTAATATGTTTTCATAGTTACTTGCTGAAGCTGATTGTTGTTCATGCAGGTGAATTGTTAGCACATCACAAGGCGCATGGTGTAGTACAGTATTTGATGTTGAGCCTAGAATTAATTTAATGCCATGTTTACCATGTGAGCCAAGGACAATAAGATCATTGTTATATTTTTTGGCATAAGCAATGATCTCAGCATGAGAGATACCAGAAGCAATTGCCGTATCAGCAGATTTTAATTTTAAACGCTCAGCAGCAATCGTTAAAGCTTTTATTGCTTCGTCTTCTAGTGACTTTTGATAATCAGTAGCCATCGGCACTAATTCAAACGGGGTATCTAAAACCATTAGTAGCGTTATTTTTGCATTGTATTTATGCGCTAGTTGTTCTGCTGAATTTAAAACATGATTATAGTCTTCATAGATATTAATTGGGACTAGAATATTTGAATATGGCATTTAACTCTCCTTGTAAAAAGTTTTTGCTGAAGGCTTATGATTTAAGACTAGCCCGTTATATATATACTATCAAATTTCAAGCTATATAAGTGCTATTTTATTTTTTCATAACGAAATACAAAAAACTGATTTTCTCAACTATACTTGTCACTTATTGATGTATATCAAAATTATGGAGATAAAAGATGTTGATTGATATGCTCACCGTAGATTTATCACGTTGGCAATTTGCATTTACCGCATTGTTCCATTTCTTGTTTGTGCCCTTAACATTGGGACTCTCATGGATCATGGTAATAATGGAGGCTGCTTACTTAAAGTCTGGTAAAATTGTTTATCGAGACATGACTAAATTTTGGGCTAAAATATTTGCGATTAATTTTGCGATTGGTGTTGCTACTGGTGTCACCATGGAATTTGAATTTGGCTTAAACTGGGCTTATTTTTCACGCTTTATCGGAGACAGTTTCGGTGCAGTTCTAGCGATTGAAGGCATTACGGCCTTTATGGTTGAAGCGGTACTTTTTGGGCTATTTTATTTTACTTGGGATAAAGTCAAAGGTAGTACGCATTTTGCTATTACATTTGTTTTAGCGATTGCTACGAATATGTCAATTGTTAATATCCTTGTGGCAAATAGCTGGATGCAACATCCTGAGGGTTCATTTTTAAATCCAGAAACGATGTCCATGCAATTGGTTAGTTTTGTTAAAATGTATGGACAGGAATTAGCCCAGATAAGAGTTGGACATGTAGCGTTTGCTGGATATATTGTAGCATCAACATTTGTGTTGGGAGTAAGTAGTTACTTCTTGTTAAAAGGTAGAGATATTGGCTTTGCCCTACGTTCCGCCGCGGTTGCTGTAGGTTTTGGTTTGAGTGCAATTATCTTTACTTTTTTTCTTGGTGATTCTAATGGATTGGCCGTCGCTAAATATGAACCTGAAAAAATGGCAGGGCTAGAAGCACAATGGATTACCCAAAAAGCTCCAGCATCTTGGGTTTTATTAGCATGGCCAGATCAAGAAAAAGAAAAAAATCTTTTTCCAATTGAAATCCCATGGATGTTAAGCGTTATCGCGCATCATAACCTAACTGGTACAGTTGAAGGTGAAATACCATTAATCAAGCAAAATAAGATTCTAATAAAAGATGGTTTAGTGGCATTAAAAGCATTAGAAAATATCCGTCATGGTCAAGGGTCAAAAACTGATTATGAAATATTCAACCCTGATAATGCTAAGACTGCTAAATATAGAAATAATATTGGCTACGCTTTCATATTACAGCATTATGCCAAGAATACTTATGATGCTACGGATGAAGAAATGTCAATTGCGGCAAAAGATACTATTCCTGAAGTTGCGCCATTATTTTTTGGATTTAGAGTAATGCTTGCTTGTTGGGGTCTTCTTGTTTTACTGTTCATTCTTGCTTTATTCTTCACTGTAAAAGGAACTTTTGAAAAACATAAATGGCTATTACGTTTTGCCTTATTTGCTATCCCAATACCTTATATTGCTGCTGAAGCTGGATGGATTATCGCTGAGGTTGGACGCCAGCCTTGGGTAGTTAGAGGCATAATGCCGACATTTATGGGCGCTTCGAACCTAACGCCTACTGCGCTTATTATTAGCCTTGCTTGCTTTGCTACATTTTACATTGCATTGCTAGCGCTTGATATCATATTGATTTGCAAAGTTGCAGCTAAAGGCCCAAGTGGTCTGGGTACTGGAAGATATCATTTCGAGCAAAACAATCATACTGGGAGTAAGTGATTATGATATTTGATTATTTTCAACTTGAACTTATCTGGTGGGGATTGATAGTTGTTGTTTTGATATTATATGCAACAACGGCAGGGCATGACTTTGGTGTGACCATTTATATGCCCTTTGCTTCAAGGAACAAAGATTTTAATAAAGATGATGTTGACCGAAGGGCGATGTTAAATACCATTGCTCCAACATGGGATGGTAACCAAACTTGGTTAGTTTTTGCTGGTGGTTGTTTATTTGGTATATGGCCAGTCGTATACTCAACATTATTTTCAGGCTTATACCCAGCTTTTCTTTTGATTCTATATGCTTTTTTCTTAAGACCTCCTGGTTTTGATTTTCGTGGAAAAATTCCAACGAAAGGTTGGAGAAAATTTTGGGATTGGTCTTTATTCATCAGCGCCTTTATTCCAGTGATTGTGTTTAGTTTAATCATTGGTAATTTATTCATCGGCCTACCATTTAGCTTTGATCTCTTTTATATGCGTTTAACCTATTACGGCTCTGTTTTTGAATTATTTAATTCCTTTGGTATTATTTGTGTTTTTCTTGGTTTATGCATGGTCTTGATGCAAGGTGGTATTCATTTGAATAGACGTCTTGGCGGTGATCTTGGCGTTAAATACAGAAATTTATATTATCTCTTTGCAATAGGGTTTTTGGCATTTGTGACCACTGCTTTATTAATGATTGCCTTTTCAATTAAAGGATATATCGCCTCTGATGCTGCGGCACATCCTAATACTTATGACACTGCAGTTAAAGTTGTTACTGGCGGGTGGTTACATAATTATGATTTACATCCTTGGTTATGGGTTTTTCCAGCATCAGTATATATTGGTGTCATTGCCGCTATGATCTGTGCTACGAAAGCAAAAGCCTTAGCCTTTTGGTTTAGTTCTTTAGCTATCGCCGGACTGCTCATTTCAGCCGGATTAGCTCTATTTCCATTTTTAGTACCATCAGGCTTTTCCTCTGAAACCGTGCTACAAGGCACTCAAAGTTTAACGTTATGGAACGCTTCGTCTAGGCAATATACTTTAATGGGCATGTTATATATTTGTATCCCCCCTTTATTGGTTTTTGCTATCGCATCAAAAGTATTGGGTATGTTTTCTATTTGGAAAGAAAAACCTTATATTGACATAGAAGATGTAGAGAAAAACTCACATACATATTATTAAATTATAGGAAATTTTCATGTGGTATATCGCAATTATTATTATGTTATTAGTCTCATTATTTGTTGGCTTCAAGTTAACTTTAGCAGTTGACAAACACCTCTCTGAGCCTGATAGTGATGAAGAGCATATTGACGTTATAACCTCTACAGATAAACCTTAAATTTGCATCAACTGCCTTTATAAATTGCTGTTGATTCATTGAATCCTCTAAATGTTATTATTATGGCTGACTGAACATGACTACTCAAAAAATATCTAGCTTTATAAAATTGTCGTTTGGTAATATTTTAGAGTGGTACGATTTTTCATTATATATTTACTTTGCCACCTACATTGCGGCTACATTTTTTCCAAATGAAAATCATTATTACAGCATGTTTTTTACCTTTGCAACTTTTTTTATTGGATCTTTAGCACGGCCTTTAGGCGGCCTGTTTTTTGGTAGCTTAGCTGATAAATTTGGTTACCGGCTTATCATAAACATTTGTGTCATTTTAATGGGTATGTCTACCTTTGCTGTGGCATTTCTACCAACTTATGGTCAGTTAGGAATTTTGGCGCCTATTTTATTAGTCGCACTACGCATAATCCAAGGCTTATCTGTAGGCGGTCAGTTTCCCTCTTTGTTAACATTGGGCGTGAATGAGCATGGCAATAAAAAAGGATTTATTATTGGCTTAGTTTTTTCAATTTCATCCTTGGGATTTTTAATTGCTTCATTATCAGGAGCTATAAGCGAATATTTTTTAGCAAGTCATACACAGCTGGTCTGGCGTTTGCCATTTTTATTCAGTGGTTTTTTATTTATTATTTATCTATGGCTGAATAAAAATGAAAAAAACTATACCCCTAACAAAAGTGAAGTTAAACGTGAGCAACTTTTAGTTTCTTTGTTACATCAATGGAAAGGTTTACTTGCTGTAATTTTACTTACAACCATGATCGCATCGTTATATTATTTTGTTTTTACCTATTTAGTTAACTATCAAATTGTAGAGTTAAAGATTAACGCTACAACTGCCTTTTTGTTGAATAGTATTGTTTTATTACTAGTGTGTTTTTTATACCCATTTTTTGGTTATGTGGCTGACAGAGTTGGGCACATAAAGGTTTTTATTATTTGTCTTGTTTTGCTTATGTTATTGACCTATCCATTGTTGTATTTATTCAATACGAAGATCTTTATTTATATGTTATTTTCTTTGGGAATTTTTGCTATTTTAATGGCTGGAATGCAAGGTGCAATTTCACCATTTTTCACTTCTGTCTTTGATGCAGAATGGCAGGCAACAGCTTGCGCCATTGCCTATAGTGTTGGGAATGGTATAAGTGGATCAGCACCCTTGGTTGCGAGTACTTTTGTTTATTATTATGGGCATTATGGTTTAAGCATTTATGCTTTAATCTTGGTTGCAATCGGTACGGTTGGTGCCATTTTGATTATGAGGCATAAACACATTTAGTTTATAGACATATTGAGATCTCTAAGAAAGCCTATGCATCACTGTTTCGTTCATCAGGAATGTCACTGAAATATTCAACAAACTCAACCTCGTATCCATTTGGGTCAATGAAATATACATTGTCCCTATATTTATTATTCGCACCAGGCTTTGCGACTTCATAACCAGCAGAAGTCAAACGCTTAGTTATAGATTTCAGGTTATCAACAACATACGCAAAATGAGCTAATCCAACTTGATGTCCAGATAAATCTCTGTTTTCTGCAATTCCATCATCATTAAAAGTTAAATATTGATGGTCATCACCGAAATGCACCCAATTTCTCATTACTCCATACCATTCAGCTTTACCTTGGCTTCTGACATGCCAGTGTGGAAACGCTGCTTGATAAAATGAAATTGATTTTGGGATGTTGTTAACGACTAAATTTAAATGCTCTAAGTACATTTTATTCTCCTTATAATTGATTATTTGTAATGGGTATTCTATAAATATAGAACCAGTATAAAACCTCAACCAAGCTTTAGGTCAAGTTATATTTTTAATAAAATCACTTCTGTAGAAATAGGATTATTTGATGAACAAAACGATGTTAAGTGTGGGTAAATTAGCTGATCGTTGCGGTGTTAAGATTTCAACGATTCATTACTATGAAGAAAAAGGATTAATCTTCAGTCAACGAAATACA